>DFIE01000166.1 GCA_002372735.1 Clostridiales bacterium UBA3705 | reverse complement strand
TCTCCGTCTGGCCCAAAGGACAGCCCAACACGGCTTACGCACAGTACTTCACCGGCAACAGTTATCTGGCTCCGATGGATGGCGGCCTAGCCAACGTCACCTTCGAGCCCAGCTGCCGCAACAACTGGCACATCCACCACGCCAAGTCCGGGGGCGGCCAGCTGCTGCTCTGCGTGGGGGGCCGCGGCTACTACCAGGCCTGGGGCGAAGCCCCTGTGGAGATGACTCCCGGCACCGTGGTCAACATCCCCGCCGGGGTCAAGCACTGGCACGGCGCCGCCCCGGATTCCTGGTTCTCCCACCTGGCCATTGAGGTGGCAGGGGAGCAGACCCGCGCTGAGTGGCTGGAGCCGGTAGACCCCGAGGCCTACGGCAAGCTGTGATGAAAAAGACTTGCATTTTTCCGTGACGTGTGGTATCATCTGCATCAGAACGGAGGGATAAAATGCGCTGAGATTCCTGCTTTGATTGCGTGACGCACCGGGCAGCCGTCGGCTGTCGGCTTTGGTGCGCCATGTGGCAGGAATCACCGCGCTGCATCCGCCCATCATAGGGAAGGTATGGCTGCAGGAGGGTTCCTGCGGCCATATTTTCATGTTAGGAGGAATCTGTGATGGCATTACTCTCTGTTCAGGATCTGACCTTTGGATATGACGGCAGCCCGGTGCTGCTGTTTGACCACGCCAGCTTCCAGCTGGATACCGACTGGCGGCTGGGTCTTGTGGGCCGTAATGGCCGGGGCAAAACCACCCTGCTCCGCCTGCTGCTGGGCCAGTACGAATACCGGGGCACTCTCCGCGCGCCCCTGGACTTTGACTATTTTCCCTTCCCGGTGGAGGACCCCTCCGCCGTCGGCCTGGAGATTGCCCAGGCCATCCATCCTGCGCTGCCCCGCTGGCAGCTGCTGCGGGAGCTGGCCCAGCTGGAACTGGACGAGGGGGTGCTGTACCGCCCCTTTGACACCCTCTCCAACGGGGAGCGCACCAAGCTGCTGCTGTGTATTCTGTTTCTGCGGGACAACCGTTTTCTGCTTATTGACGAGCCCACCAACCACCTGGATCTTCACGGCCGGGAGGTGCTGAGCCGATATCTGCACACCAAAAAGGGCTTTATCCTGGTCTCTCATGACCAGGCCTTTCTGGACGGCTGCATAGACCATGTGCTGTCCATCAACCGGGCTGCCATCGAGGTCCAACGGGGCAACTGCACCACCTGGCTGGAGCAGTGCCGGCGCCGGGACGAATTTGAGCTGGCGCAAAATGCCCGGTTGAAGAAGGAGATTTCCCGACTGGAGCAGACCGCCCGGGAGAAGGCGGCCTGGGCGGACCGGTCCGAGCGGGAGAAGATCGGTTTTAACCCCGCCAAGACAGAAAAAAGTGTGGGCCGGCGTCCGTATCTTGCAGCCAAGTCCAAAAAGGCCAATAAGCGGGCCAAGGCCATTACCGGCCGCAGGGAGGCCGCCATCGAGGAGAAAAGCCAGCTTTTAAAGAACATCGAAAAGGCAGACAGCCTCCGCCTGCCCTGCCTGCATTTTCGCAGCGAGCTGCTGGCGCAGCTGCGGGACGTCACGGTGGACTATGGCGAGGGCCCTGTGTTTCGGCCTGTCAGCTTTGCAATCCGCGCCGGCGACCGACTGAATCTGGCCGGGCCCAACGGGGCGGGGAAGACCAGCCTCCTGCGTCTGCTCACCGGGCAGGGGAGCCCAACCTCCGGCACGGTGGAGCTCCCCGGTGGACTGGTGGTCTCTTACCTGCCTCAGGATACCGGAGGCCTGTCAGGCTCCTTGATGGACTTTGCCCAAGGGGAGGGCCTGGACTACACCCTGTTTCTTACCCTTCTGCGCAAGCTGGATTTCCCCCGCAGCCAGTTTGAACGGCCCATGGAGCAGTTCAGCATGGGGCAGAAAAAGAAGGTCCTTTTGGCCAGAAGCCTGTGCCAGCCCGCCCATCTCTATGTGTGGGACGAGCCGCTGAACTATATCGACCTGCTCTCCCGGGGACAGATTGAGGAGCTGATTCTGCAAAGCGGCCCCACCCTGCTGTTTGTGGAGCATGACCGCTGCTTTTGCGACCGGGTCAGTACAGGCCGGATCCTGCTGCAAAGATGACCGCCGGTATGGCAAAACAGCGAATTCCGCCCTTGCAACCGGAAGGATTCTATGATATAATTTCGTGGTTAAAAAGCATCATAATGAGGATCAAAGGGGAGAACTCAATTGACTCGTTTTTCCAAGAGGCTTACTGCGCTTGCGCTGGCCCTGGTACTGCTGGCGGGCCTGCTGCCCCTGCGGGGCGGGGCCGCCATGTTTGCCCACTATCTGGATGTCTCTGCCGGCGCGTGGTATTATGACTATGTCCGCCAATCCTATGAACAGGGGCTGATGAACGGCACCTCTCAATCCACCTTCAGTCCCAACTTGCAGCTCACCCGGGGAATGTTCGTCACCGTCCTGGGCCGCATGGCAGGGGTGGAGACCGGCGCGTGGGCGGAGCAGTCCGGCTTTTCCGATGTAGATTCCGCCCGGTACTATGCGCCCTATGTCTCCTGGGCCCAGGCCATGGGGATTACCAACGGCATGAGCCATGACACCTTTGCACCGGATCTGGCCGTTACCCGTGAGCAGATGGCGACCATGATCGCCCGCTACGTCGCCGCCGCAGAGCTGACGCTGCCCCCCGCCCAAAGCCCTGCCGCGCCCTTTGCCGATGCCGCCCGGGTTTCTCCCTGGGCCAGGGAAGGGCTGGAGCTCATGCGGCAGACCGGCATTCTCCGGGGCAACGCCGCGGGGCAATTCCAGCCGGACAAGGCCACCACCCGGGCCGAGGCCGCCACAGTGTTTGTCCGGCTGAACCTGGCCATCTACGGCGACAAGGTGCCCCAGATCCACACCTGGATGGACCGGGAGGTCCTGACCCCGGCGGATGTGATCCCGGAGACACCCGACGGCCTGGTGTCCCGACAGGAGCTGATCCGCGCCGCTGACGACGCCGGTCTGCAGCCGGGCTCCCCGGCCTTGGATGCCTTAATCTCCATCAACACCGTCTACGGGCCCCAGCTTACCGGCCAGACCGGCCCCTTCCTCTTCTTCTTTGAAGGCTGCGGGGTCTCTGACGACCCCAACGCCCGGATGAACGCCATGGCCGTGGTGGTGAAGGACGGCGCCGTCGCCTATCTCAACCGTTCCAGTACCACCATCCCTGACTATCCCTTCACCCCCTCCCGCAATGACGACAAGCGCCCAATGCCCACCCTGCGCTCCGGTGTCTACCCGGTCAGCGCCACCAACCAGTATAGCCGGGCGGGCTCCTATGCGGCGCTGAAGGTGGAGCAGGACCAGGTGGTGCGATTCCGCAACCGAAACGACTATTACCTCTCCACCAGCGGGGCCATCAACGTCCACCGCCGCACCACCGATGAAATCGTGCCCGAGGGGCAGAACTGGGTGAACTCTGCGGGCTGCCTGCTGGTGGGGCGCTCCGGCAAAACCGCCCAGGACGATTACGCCGGCTTTATCGCCGCCTTCGGTCTGGTGCAGGCGGGCTCCTCCGGCAGCACCCGCTACCAGAACAACGTCAGCGGCCTGCTGGTGGTTGACCGCACCTACGCCCGCGCCTATCTGCGCGCCATCGGATATCCGGACGAGGCTCTGGATATGATCGGATGACATATTCACAAACACCCGCCGCCTTTTGCGGCGGGTATTTTGTTGGTGTTTTATTGTTATAATGTTAAAAAATCTTTATACTTCAAGACTATATTGACAAAATAAGCGACATAATGTACAATGATGTGAAAGATTGTATGCATCCTGATGCATCATGAAAGGAGTATCATTATGGCACCTTCTGTGAAATGGGAACTGACAAAGGCGCAGCAAAAACGGTATATCGACGCCCTCACCCAGGAGCTGGTGCTTCTGCGTGCCCGGCTGGGAATCTCCCAGGCGGAGCTCTCCAAGCTGATCGGCGTCTCCCGGCAGACCTATTCCTCCATCGAGAACGGCAACCGCGAGATGTCCTGGAATACCTATCTGTCGCTCATAGTGTTCTACGACAACAACGCAGCCACCCATAACATGCTGCGTAAAACCGACGCCTTCCCCCAGGACCTGTTCAACCAGTTCAACGAGGGGCAGATGGAGCACACCCGTCAGATGACGTCCATTGCCGGCATCCCCGACAGCATCACCGAAAAGCTGGATGCCCAGGCCTTCCACGCCATCCGCACCATGATTATGGTGGAATACGCCCGCTGCACCAATCTGCCCGGGGAATCCGTGGTCAAGGCCTTTGACGGCGTACAGGTCACTGCGCCCTCCAAGCAGAGCGACTTCCGTCTGCTGTCTGCCATGAAGTCCATCCGCGACCGCAACGGATAAGACGTCCGCCGCATCTGCCGGGCAGGAGAACAGCCTGCCCGGCAGTGCAGGCTGCGCCGGCCAAGCTGCCCGCCCGGCTCCGGGCGGAGAAAGGATGCATCCAATCCATGTCTGAACGCAAAAAAGAAATGATCCGCGCCGCCAAGTTCACCTTTTTCTCCATCTCCGCCGGGCTGATTCAGCTGGGCTCTTTTGCGCTGCTGCAAATCTGGCTGCCCTACTGGCCCAGCTATCTGATCTCTCTGGTTTTGAGCGTGGTGTACAACTTCACCATCAACCGCAAGTTTACCTTCCACTCCGCGGCCAACGTCCCTGTGGCCATGATGAAGGTGTTTTTGTACTACCTGGTCTTTACACCACTTTCCACCTGGGGCGGCAACTATCTGGTGGAGACCCTTGGCTGGAACAACTTCCTGGTTGAGGGGCTGAGCATGCTCACAAACTTTGTCACAGAGTTCCTTTTCACCCGCTTTGTGGTCTACGGCAAGCAGGTGGACAACGACGGCACACAAGAAAAAGAAAAAATCTGAAAATAAGGCTTGACAATTCATAAAAACGTGCTATAATATCACCGTTGCTTGTGAGCAACGCCATGAATCAGTTGGTGTTGATTGGTCTGAGGGTCCACCTGTTCCCATCCCGAACACAGAAGTTAAGCTCAGGTTCGTCGACGATACTTGCCGGGTGACTGGCCGGGAAAATAGATAACGCCAACATTCATATTCCTCCTTAGCTCAGTCGGTAGAGCGACGGACTGTTAATCCGCAGGTCGTTGGTTCGAGTCCAACAGGGGGAGCCATGAAAAAAGCGCTTTTGTCTACCGGCAAAAGCGCTTTTTTCAGTGATATTCGCCTTCGGCGAGTGATATTGCTGCGCAGTGATATTCGGCTGACGCCGAGTGAGATTGGGCTTCGCCCGGTTTTGGGGGCAATAAAACCAGAATTCTAAGTGTCATGCAGCTTGGAGTCTTTCATGCAAGGCTTCACAATCTGGTTGTTGTGAAGCTTTTACCCGTCCTTCTGACCGGGCCGCGGCTTGTGCTGCGGCCCGGTGCTTTTTTATTTTGCAATCTCCGGGGCCAGGGCCGTCACGGCCATAGAAAGCAGATCCTCCGCTCTGGCGTCTGGTTGGATCCAGGTCCGTACGGCCTGCTTTGGCAGGATGAGGGGCATCCTGTCATGGATCTGCGCCACGTCCGGGCTGGGGGGACGGGTCAATACCACAAACACCGGCAGCCCGTTCTCAATCCGGTACAGCCCGGCCAGATACACCGTCGTGCCGTCCCGGGGCCGGATGGCGTATTTCTGCTTCGCGGCCTTGGCACCATCCTCGGCAGGGCGCTGCTGCCACTCAAAGTACCAGCTGGCGGGAATCACGCAACGGTGGCTCTGCCAGGCCTGGCGAAAGCTGGGCTTTTCGGCGGCGGTCTCCACCCGGGCATTCACCAGCAGAGAGGTTTTTCCCGGCAGAGAGAAGCCCCACCGCATGGGGAATACCGCGGCCTGCCGCTGCCGGTCACAGGCCACCACTGCCGCCACGGCGGAGGGGGCAATCTCCCCGGTGAGTACCGGGGCCCCGGCATCTGCCCGGGCAAAGCGAGTCAATAGCCCGGACTTCGCCGCGGCCCGCAGTACAGGGGCCAGCTCCCGGTCCTGGGGCAAAACGTAAAATCTGCAGCACACTGGCGGTACCTCCTTTTTTGCGCGCTGATTGTATTATACCACAGACCCGGTCAGATACAAGTCTGCGGGGCAAATTTCTCCGGCGGGCGCAGCCCCGAAAGGTGCCTGCCCGGGGCAGAAGCAAGGGTTGGCATAGAATATTCAATCATTACGGTATCTTAAGAATCTTTGGGTTGATTTGTATGTCAACATCGTATATAATACGCTGGATTGCTTAGAATTCCTGTGCTTGAAGGGGAGAATACGGATGACAGTTACCCATGCGCTGTACCAGCTGCTCATTGGACCTCTGGTTCTGATTTTCGAATACGTATTTGCCTATGCCGAGAGCTTTTTCCACAGTGTGGGTCTCTCCATCCTGGCCATGAGCCTGGTAATGAATGTGCTGCTGCTGCCCCTGTACAACCGGGCAGACGCCATCCAGGACCAGGAGCGTGCCCAGCAGAAGAAGCTCTCCGCTTGGGTGACGCATATCAAAAAGACATTTTCCGGCAACGAGCGGTTTATGATGCTGCAGACCTATTACCGGCAAAACGGCTACAAGCCCCTCTATGCCCTGCGGGGCTCCTTGCCCCTTCTGCTGGAGGTGCCGTTTTTCATCGCCGCCTACCGGTTCTTGTCCACCATGCCTGCCTTGCGGGAGGCCTCCTTCGGCCCGATTTCCGACCTGGGGGCGCCGGACGGCCTTCTCACCCTGGCGGGGGTGTCGGTAAACGTGCTTCCGATCCTCATGACCGCCATCAACCTGATCTCCGGCGCCATCTATACCCGGGGTCTGCCCCTGAAGGACAAGCTGCAGCTCTATGGTATGGCCCTGGTTTTTCTGGTGCTGCTGTATGATTCGCCTGCGGGCCTGGTGGTCTACTGGACCATGAACAATCTCTTTTCCCTGTTGAAAAACCTATTTAACCGCCTGCCCCATAAAAAGACCGTGGGCAAATGGGCCCTGGGGCTGCTGGGAGCGGTGCTGCTGGGTCTGGGGTGTGTCGTGAACCTGACCTGGCGGCGCAGGATTCTGGTGCTGGTGCTGGGCTTGGGGTGCCTGCTGCCTGCTTTGCTGCCTCTGGTGCGCCGCAGCCCCAGGACTGTGGCTGAGAAGGAGAAGCCCGGCTATGCGCTGTTTTTCGGCGGCTGTCTGTTTCTCACCCTGCTCACCGGACTACTGATTCCCTCAGCGGTGATTGCGTCCTCGCCCATGGAGTTTGTGTATATCAAGGCCTATCGCTCTCCACTGGTCCATGTGCTGAGCACGCTGCTGCTCTCCGGCGGCCTGTTCCTGGCCTGGTTTGGCCTGTTCTATTTCCTGGCCGGTCCGGGAACGAAACGGGTGCTTACCTGGCTGGTCTGGGTGGGCTCCGGGGTGGCGGTGGTGAACTACATGTTCTTCGGCACCAAGCTGGGCACCCTGTCCTCCGAGCTGATGTATGAGATCGAGCCTGTCTTCTCCGCCAAGGAGCAGCTGCTGAACCTTGGCGTCATAGCGGCGCTGGTTGCGGCCATGAGTCTGCTGTGGAAGAAGAAGCCGCTCCTCCGGGTTGCCTACATTGCCCTGGTCATTGCGGCCGTAGGCATGAGCGGGGCAAACCTGGTCAAGATTCACGGCGCCCTGCCGGAGATTCATCAGGCCGTGGAGGCCTACCGGGTGGAGCTGGAGCAGGGCCGCAGCGCGCGGATTCCCCTGAGCACCAAGGGCAAGAACGTGGTGGTGCTGATGATGGACCGGGCCATCGGCAGCTACATCCCCTATCTGTTTGCGGAAAAGCCGGAGCTGGAGGCCCAGTTTGCCGGGTTTACCTACTATCCCAATACCCTGTCCTACGGCATCAGCACCAACTTCTGTACCCCCAACCTCTTTGGCGGATATGAATACACCCCGGAGGAGCTGAACGCCCGGGATCAGGAATCCCTGGCCGAAAAGCACAATGAGGCCATCCGGGTCATGCCGGTGCTGTTTGCAGACCACGACTTTGACGTCACCGTTTGCGATCCCCCCTATGCCGGCTACGAGTGGATCCCGGATCTGTCCATTTATGACGACTATCCCCAGATCCACGCCTACAACACCGAGCAGGGCCAGTTTAACGACGCCCCGGTGGAGGCCCAGGCCAGCCGGATGAACCGGATCTGGGAGCGGAATTTCTTCCTGTACAGTCTGATGAAATCGTCGCCCTATGTGCTCCAGGGCGCTGTGTACCAGCACGGCACCTACTTTGTGTCGGACCGGAGCCTGAGCAGTCAGGTGATGACAGACCTGACCCATTCCGAGGGCACCAACGAGGCCTTCTACAACTCCTATTCCGTCCTCAAGGCCCTGCCGGAGATCACCGACATCACCGACTCTGACCGGAACACCTTCCTGATGATGGAAAACGGCACCACCCACGAGCCCATGCTCCTTCAGGAGCCGGACTATGTCCCCGCCGACTATGTGGATAACACCCAGTATGACAAGGACCACGCAGACCGCTTCACCCTGGATGGCAGAACCATGCGCATGGAGGAGCCCACCCAGGTGATCCACTACCAGACCAATATGGCGGCTCTGCTTCAGCTGGGGCAGTGGCTGGACTATCTGCGGGAAAACGGCGTGTATGACAACACCCGGATCATCATTGTGGCGGACCACGGCAAATTCCTCAAGCAGTTTGACGACTATCTCTTCGGCACCGGAAACTTTGAAGACATCATGTGCTTCAACCCCCTGTTGATGGTAAAGGACTTCCAAAGCCAGACCTTTACGGTGGACCGCCGCCGGATGACCACTGCCGATGTGCCTACCCTGGCCACTGCCGACGTGATTGCCCAGCCCCGCAATCCCTTTACCGGCAAGCCCATCAACAGTGACGCCAAGGATGCCGCAGAGCTGCACGTATTCGGTTCCTTCTTGTTCCGGATCGACGAAAACAACGGCAACACCTTCATTCCCGGACCCTGGTATGCGGTGCGGGGGGAGGACATTCTTGACCGCGACAACTGGGCCTATCTGGGCGAAGGCTGACGCACCTGCGGTATATTGAAAACGGAGAGACTATCATGATGTCATATATTGATCCCGGCACCGGCAGTATGCTCTTTACAGTGCTGATCGGCGTGTTCAGTGCCGGTGCCTATTTCTTCCGGGACAGCATTGCCAAAGCGGGGGTGCTGCTGGCCGGCGGCGGCAAGGCCAAGCAGACCCGAAAGGACCATGTTCCCTTTGCGATTTTTTCCGACAGCAAGCGCTATTGGCCCCTGTTTGCCCCTATCTGCGATGAGTTTGAACGCAGAGAGCTGCCCCTTCTGTATCTCACGGCCTCCGATGACGACCCTGCCCTGGAAACGAATTATCGCTTTGTCCGCTGTGAGTTTTCCGGTCAGGGCAACCGGACCTATGCGCGGCTCAATTATCTCAGTGCCGATGTGGTGCTCTCCACCACCCCGGGCCTGGATGTGTACCAGTGGAAGCGCTCCAAGGACGTGAAACGGTATGTCCACGTGCCCCACGCCGCCAGCGACATTACCATATACCGGATGTTCGGCCTGGACTATTACGATGCGGTACTGCTCTCCGGCGCGTATCAGATCGATCAGATCCGCCAGCTGGAGCAGCTGCGGCAGCTGCCGGCCAAGGAGATGGAGCTGGTGGGTCTGCCCATACTGGACGGCATGCGCCGCCGGCTGGAGCAGGCAGAGCCGCTGCCGCCCCATCCAACCACCGTGCTGCTGGCGCCCTCCTGGGGCCAGAGCAGCATCTTCGGCCGCTACGGCGGCAGGATGATCCGTGCCCTGCTGGATACCGACTGCCACGTGATTGTGCGGCCGCACCCCCAGTCCTTTGTCTCCGAAAAGGCCATGATGGACCGGCTGATGAAGGAGTTCCCCGCCTCTGACCGGCTGGAGTGGAACCGGGACAATGACAACTTTGAGGTACTGCGCCGGTCGGATCTGTTGATCTCCGACTTCTCCGGCGTCATCTTTGACTTCGCGCTGGTGTTTCAAAAGCCGGTGATCTACGCCGACACCGCTTTTGACAAGTCGCCCTATGACGCCTGCTGGCTGGACGAGGAGCTCTGGACCTTCCGCACGCTGCCGAAAATCGGCCGGCCCCTGCAGCCGGAGGACCTGGATCATTTGCAGCAGATCATCACCCAGACCCTGGAAAGCCCAGCCTACCGTCGGGCGCTGGAGCAGGCCCGTGCCGAAACCTGGGCCCACCCGGGGGAGTCTGTGGGCCGGATTGTGGACTATCTGGTGCGCACCCAGGCGGCTGTGACCGCCGGGTGAACACAATACAAAAAGTATCGTGCGTTTCCATCTTGAAACGCACGATACTTTCTTATTGACAATGTTCCAATAATCTGCTATAATCCAACAAAAATGAACAAATTAACCGGAATTTATCCGAGAAAAGGCTGGATTGCAATGATATCAAACCGCAAACAATTTCAAATTTTGGAACAACTGGCCCTGACGGACCGGCAGCTCACCCAGCGGGATCTGGAGCGGCTGACAGGGTATTCCCTCGGGGTGGTGAACCGCACGGTCAAAGATCTGACCGCAGCGGGGCTGATGAATCGGGGCAGGATTACGGAGGCCGGCTTCCGCGCCCTTGAGCCCTACCGGGTCAAGCGGGCGGTGTTCATTGCGGCGGGCTTCGGCTCCCGCATGGTGCCTATCACCTTCAACACCCCCAAGCCTCTGGTTCGGGTGCACGGGGTGCGAATCATCGATCTGCTCATCGACGCCTGCCTGGCGGCGGGGATTGACGAGATCTATGTGGTCCGGGGCTACCTGGGGGAACTGTTTGACCAGCTGCTGTACAAGTATCCTATGATCAAGTTCCTGGAAAACCCCATTTACAACGAGGCCAACAACATCAGCTCTGCGCTGGTGGCCCGGTATATGCTCTCCAACGCCTATGTGTTTGAGGCGGACCTGCTGATTTCCAACCCCAAGATCATCAAGCGGTACCATTACACCTCTGACTTCCTGGCCATCAAAAAGGAGTGGACCGACGACTGGTGCTTCCTGGCGGAAAACGGCGTCATCACCGAAGAAAAGGTAGGCGGCCAGGGCGACAACGTGTGGCAGATGGTTGGCATCTCCTACTGGAACGAGGCCGACGGCCACAAGCTGGCCCAGGACATTGCCAAAGTATACGCCTCTCCCGGCGGCAAGGAGCGCTACTGGGAGCAGGTTCCCCTGGTTTACAAGAAGGAGAACTACAAGGTAGAGATCTGCCCCTGCTCCGAGCAGGACATTGTGGAGATTGACACCTTCAAAGAGCTCAAGGCTATCGATAAAACCTATGACGTCTGACCGAAAAGGAGTAGATTGCAATGCGCAAAACCAAGTCCAATCGCCCTGCCGCCCTGCCGGAAACCGGACTCAAGCGGCAGCTGTCGCCCATGCATGTGTGGGCCATTGCCTTTGGCTGTGTGATCGGCTGGGGCTCGTTTATCAACCCGGGCAAGAAGTTTCTGCCCAACTCCGGCGTTGCCGGCACGGCCATTGCCATGCTGCTGGGCGCGGTGGTGATGGTGATCATTGCCTTCAGCTACGCCTACATGGTACCCAAGTATCCCGAGGCGGGGGGAGAATTCACCTTTACCAAAAACTGCTTCGGTAAGCGGGCCGCCTTTGTCTGCGGCTGGTTTTTGGTGGTGGCCTATCTGACCAACGTGCCCATGAATTCCACCGCCATCGGCCTGATTGTAGACGGCCTGGACGGAGAGGCGGATATTCTGAAGTTCGGCTTCCACTACCGGGTGGCGGGCTTTGACATCTACATGGGTGAGATGCTTCTTGCCATGGCGGTGCTGCTGCTGTTTGGGTATCTTAACATCATCGGCGTGAAAAAGGCGGGCTTTGCCCAGACGGTGCTGGCGGCCCTCTTGGTGGTGTGTGTGTTCACCCTGTTTGTTGCGGGGCTGATCAGCGCAAAGGCCAAGGGTATCAACCTGCATCCGGTGTGGGGCTTTGATAAAGCCGCCGCCATGGCTGCCGGCGCCGCCACGGGGGACGTCACGCCCTTTGCCCACAGG
Source organism: Clostridiales bacterium UBA3705 (assembly GCA_002372735.1). Next base: position 4,955 of record DFIE01000166.1, on the reverse strand, counting down.
GGTGCGGGGGGCATTGCCTCCGCCATCCTGGCCACCTTTGCCATTGCGCCGTGGGCCTATGTGGGCTTTGACACCATTCCCCAGGCGGCGGAGGAGTTTAATTTTTCCTTTAAAAAGGTCAGCTGGATCATGGTGGTGGCCATTGCCTTCGGCTGCTTTGTCTACACCTCCAACAACACTGTGGCAGCTGCGGCCCTGGCCAACTGGCCCCAGCGTGTCATGGCAGGGGAGTGGGTGCTGCTGGTGGCAGCCGAGGAACTGCTGGGCACCTTTGGCAAGGTTCTCATTGGGGTGGGGGTCTCCTGCGCGGTGCTCTCGGGCATTATGGGCTTTTATCTGGCCAGCTCCCGCTTGATGTACTCCATGAGCCGGGATGGCTACCTGCCTGCCTGGTTTGGCCGGGTGGACCCCAAGTACGGCACCCCCAAAAACGCCATGCTCTTCTGCATCCTGGTCAGCCTCTCCGGACCCATCCTGGGGCGGGAGGCCCTGGGGTGGTTTGTGGATATGAGTGCCATCGGCGCCTCCATCGGCTACCTGTTTACCTGCGCCAGCACCCTGGTAACCACCAAGCGTTTCGCAGACGGCTCTGTCTTCCTTAAGACAATGGCCGCGGTGGGCGTGGGCTTCTCCGTGTGCTTTATGATTCTGCAGCTGATTCCCATTCCCGGCCTGTCCGGGGTCCACTTCGGCAAGGAATCCTATCTGATGCTGGCGGTCTGGAGTCTGCTGGGCCTTGGCTTCTACGCCATCCAGTGGAAGCACTTCCGCACCCAGCGCTGAGCGAGTCTGTACAAGCAAGTCCGGTCAACAGATCGGGCTTGCTTTTTTCTGTAAGCCGTAACCTTTTGCCCTCCTGCTGCGTTATAGTAGGTGAAGGGACCTTCCGCCGGCGCAAGCGGCCGCTGCGCCGGCACTGAAAAACCAGAACGGGCGGTGACAACCTTGACCGAACATAGCTTTACCGACGCCCTGCAGCGCAACGGACAGCGGCTTTATCTGCTTGCCCTGTCCTTTACCGGCAGCCGGCAGGACGCGGAGGATATTTTGCAGAACACCTTTCTCAAGCTCTGGCAGAGCAGCGAGCGCTTTACCGATACCACCCACATGGACAAATGGCTCACCCGGGTGGCTGTCAACGAGAGCCGCAGCCTGCTGCGCCGGCACCGGCCGGGGGACGTGAGCTTTGAGCAGGTGGAGCAGCTGCTCTCCGCCCCGGCGCCCATTGCATACCAGACCCTGATCTGGGCGGTGATGCAGCTGCCTGCAGCCCAGCGGACGGTAATTCACCTGTACTATTACGAAGAGCTGAGCATCCGGGAGATTGCCTCCCTGCTCCGTCTGACCCAAGGCGCGGTGAAAACCCGCCTCAGCCGGGGCAGACAGATGCTCAGACAGCGATTGAAGGAGGAAGATTCCCATGCGTAAATCCCAATATCAACAGGCCTTTTCCCGACTGGAGCCCTCTCAGGGGGTGCTGGACCGGATTGCAGCCCATACACAAACCCGGCCCACCCGGCCAAAGGCCCGGCTTGGGCTGATTTTGGCGGCAGCGCTGGCGGCAGTGTGCCTGCTGGGCGGCACAGTGTATGCCGCCGCCCACTGGTTTACCCTGCGTCCGGCCATCGAGGTGACTGATCCGCCCCGGGTAGAGAAGGACGCCCCGGTCCAGCCGGAGACTCAGCCTGCCCCGCAAACGGTGATTGAAATTGAAGTCCCCCAAGCGCCTCACTATATCGGCTTCACCCTGCCGGAGACCTACCGGGAGCGGATCGACCGGGGCAACGGCCAATCCATGGCCATGCTGCTGGCGGACCTGGGAAACCCGGAGGGCACTGTGCTCACTCCGGACCAGCTGGCGCAGACCTACGCCCGGTACTACGCCCTCTCAGAGGGGGACGGGACAGAGTTCAGGGCCCTGTGCATCCAGCTGCTGGGGGCCTCTACCACCTACCAGCAGTTCTTCACCCGCTATGAGATCCTGGAGACCCGGGAGGGGACCCTCTGCGACATGGACACCGTCTGGCTCCGGCTGGAGGAGCCGGAGATCGGAGAGAGCTACAATCTCTTCCTGCGCAACGAGATCCTGGGCTGCGTGGTGGTCATCTCCAGCAGCGAGTCCTTTGCGGAGGCGGAGCAGGCCGCCCGGGACATGACCCTGGTAGACTCCGGCGTGCCGGTGGCGGAGATCAAAAACGTCTTCTGCGGCCTGCGGATGCCCCCCGTGCCGGAGGGCCTGGAGCTCTGGGGCACCCCCGGCCCTTTGACCCACAGGCTCAGCACCGCGGAGCTGGCGGACCCGGACCAGGATCTCAGCCAGCTGTACTACGCCATTACCGTGGGCAATGCCACCGGCAGGCAGCTCCACGTCTATCTCACCGATCGGGTCAGCGCTCCGTCCTTCGGCGAGTGTGAAGAGGTGGTCAATGCGGATGGCAGCACCGGCATCCGGATGCTGGAGGCGGTGCCCATCGACCCGGTGAACGGGTATGAGGCCTGGCGCCTGGAGCAGTCAGACGGCGGCTGCATCCTGAAGCTCTGGAGCCGGGAGGCGGGCTGCATGCTGAACGTCTACGCCACCGCCGAGCAGATGCGGCAAAGCCCGGACCAGCTGCTGGAGTTTGCCCGCAGCCTGGAGCTGGTGGAGCTTCCCATGGTCAAGGAGCCTGCAGTGGAGTTCCGCGGTCTGGCTGCCGGATAAACCTCCGGCTCCCCCTCCGGAGGCCCCCCGGCTGCCGGAGGGGGCAGATCAGGGCTTGCACAATTGCATTCAATCCGCTATAATACGCTTATGATGCTGAGCTGTAATCCACCTGCCACGGCTTGCTCCCGTTTCGGCATCAGATACGTATGAATGCGGAGGAACAACATGACAACCATACAGATTCTCCTCTTGTTCAATCTACTGTGGTATGGCGTCTTTTCCGCCGGCCTCTGGTTCAATCTGGAGCGGCGCTGGAGCAAATGGGTTACCGTGCTGGTGCTGGCGGGGATTGGCATGGCCTATGTGAGCTACGGGATCTTGTTTGAATTTCCTGTCTCCAATTCCCAGCGGATGGTGACGATTCTGCGGCTGGTGGTTGCAGTGCTGGGCTATTTCCTCCCGGCGGTGCTGCTGTTCCGGGATAAATGGTATAAATGCCTGTTTGTCAGCGCCGTCTGCTTTGTGATCCAGCTGGCCTCGGATTTACTCTCCGTGTCCATTGTGTTCCCTGCGGATATGCTCAACTCCATGAGCATGGCAGAGATGCCGCCCCAGCTGGAGCTGCTGGAGGTGCTGATCACCACGGCCCTGATGCTTCCGCTGACCTGGCTATTTATCATGCTGATGCGCAACCGAAGGTATCAGCTTTCCCCTGCGGAGTGGCTGCTTTTCTGCCTGTTTCCCCTCAGCCAGGTCGTGCTGATGAGCGGCTGGCAGTTTGTGCCCTTTGCAGAGCTGGACAACAACCGCGTCCTGGTGATGGCGCTTGGCGTCGGGTCCGGCGTGGCGGCGGACGGCCTGCTGTTCTTTGCTGTGCGGGGCATGGCCCAGCGGCGGAAGCTGGCAGGGGAGAAGGAGCTGCTGGAGCAGCAGATCGAGCTGCAGAAGAAGCACTATACCGCCCTGACCCGGCAGTATGAGGATCTGCGGCAGATGCGGCACGACATTGCCAACCATCTGGAGACCATGAAGGCCCTGCTGGCAAATGGGGCCAACCGGGAGGCCGCCAGCTATACCGATGAGACGGCGGAGCTGTTCCGCTACCGGTCCCGTCTGGGCAACTGCGAGAACCCTGTGGTGGATGCCTTTCTCATGGCAAAGCTGGCCGAGCTGCGGCAGCAGGGCTGCGAGCCCACGGTGCAGGTGGCGGTGCCCCAGCAGATGGAGATCGCCAACGCGGACCTGATCGCGGCCTTCGGCAACCTGCTGGACAATGCGGCGGAGGCCTGCGCCCGGGGGCCGGACCGGCATCTCAGCCTGACTGCCTCGGTCAGCCGCGGCTTTCTGACGATCCGCACGGAAAACGCCGCGCAGATGCACAAACGGCCGCGCAGCCGCCGCATCCGGGAGCTGCCCCGGGGCATCGGCCAACAGATCCTTTCCGACCTGGCGGAGAAATACGACGGCAGCTTCCGCACCGGCGAGGATGGCGGAACCTACGTCGCAACCCTGATTCTGAATACGGAGGTGCACCATGCTGCAGATCGCACTTTGTGAGGACGAAACCGAACAGGCCATCCGGGAGGCCGGGCTGATTGCCGAAGCCGTGCCGGAGCTGACTCCCCGGGTGCGAAGCTTCTCCTCGGCAGAAGCCCTGCTGCAGGCAGTGCAGGCGGAGGGCTATCACCCCCGGGTGGCGGTGCTGGATATTGTGCTGGGCGGGGCAAATGGCATCACCCTGGGCGAGAACCTGAACCTGATCCTTCCGGATTGCTCTGTGATTTATCTGACGGCCTATTTGCAGTACGCCCCGGAGGTCTATACCACCCGCCACACCTACTATATTATGAAGCAGGACGCGGCGCAGCGGCTGGGCCCCGCCATCCGCAAGGCCCTGGACGAGCAGAGCCGGGATGACACCCTCTGCTTTCGCACCCGGGAGGGTCTGCGCTTTGCCCGCTGCCGGGAGATTCTCTACCTGGAGCGGGTGCTGCACAAGACCAGGCTGCAGCTGCAGCATGAGGACTGCCTCACCACTGCCACCCCGGCGGAGCTGCTGGGCAGGGGCGGGGACCGGTTTCTGCGCTGTCACCAAAGCTATTGGGTCAACCTGGATTACATTCAGTTCCTGCGCAGTGACAGCCTTGTGCTGACCGACGGAACCAGCCTTCCCGTCAGCCGCACCTACCGAAAAGCGCTCCGCGCCCAGCTCTTTGCACAGCTTTCGGCGGAACTGAAGAATTGAAAATCGGCCCCGGGCAGGAATGAACCGCTCCCCGTCAAGAAGACAGTGAAATAATTAACGAAAAGT
>DFIE01000025.1:13898-15507 GCA_002372735.1 Clostridiales bacterium UBA3705 | reverse complement strand
AGTGGGGCGGCAGGGAGTTGACCTCGGTGATGCCGGACATAAAGGCCACCAGAGAGGAGCCCACCGAGCCCCGGGAGCCCACCAGGTAGCCGTGCTCCAGAGAGTTCTGCACCAGCTTTTGGGCGGACATGTAGATCACGTCGTAGTGACAGTTGATGATATCGTGGAGCTCGGTCTCCACCCGCTTGGTGATCAGCTCCGGGGGATTTTCCCCATAGAGCCGGTGGAGCTTGCCGTAGACCAGAGACTTCAGATCCTCTACGGAGTTCTCAATCTTAGGTGCAAACAGGTTGTGGGGGACGGGGCGGACCTGGTCGCACCAGTCGGCAATCAGATTGGTGTTTTCCACCACCACCCGGTGGGCGGTCTCCCGGCCCAGATAGCTGAACTCCTCCAGCATCTCGTCGGTGGTGCGGAAGTACAGGGGGTTGGGCTTGTCGCAGTCGTCAAAGCCCTTGGAGGCCAGCAGAATGTGGCGGAAGATCTCATCCTCCGGGTTCAGGAAATGGACGTCTCCGGTGGCGCAGACCGGCTTGTGCAGGGCTTCGCCCAGACGGATCACCGTGCGGTTAAAGTCCTTCAGCTCCTCTTCTGATTCCGCAAGGCCCTTTTCCAGCATAAAGCGGTTGTTGGCCAGGGGCTGGATTTCCAGATAGTCATAGAAGGAGGCGATGCGTACCAGCTCCTCCCAGGGCTTTTTGGCCACAATGGCGGAGAACAGCTCCCCCGCCTCGCAGGCGGAGCCGACAATGATCCCCTCCCGCCAGCGCTGCAGCTCAGACTTGGGGATGATAGGGGCCGTGTGGCCCTTGCTCTTTTTGAAATAGTACAGATAGCTGTAGGAGATCAGCCGGTACAGGTTGCGCAGGCCCAGGGAGTTCTTGGCAATGAGAATGATGTGGTGGTTGCGGGCGTTTTTGTCTGTGGGCCGGGAGCCGAAGTCCAGGGTGTGGGCCCCGTGGTTCACCTGGTCCAGCCGGCTTACCCCGCGGCAGGCCAGCATGGCGGAAAACCGGTCATAGAGCAGGCCGCAGGTGATGGCGTCGTCGGTGGCCCGGTGGTGGGCAAAGTCCGGCAGCTCAAAATACTCCGCCAGCACGTCCAGGGTCCGCTTGGTGAACTGGGGCAGCAGGTGGAAGGCCAGGCCCAGGGTGTCGACGTACACAGGGTCAAAGGGGATCTCCAGCCGGCGGCAGGCCGCCTTCATCATGCCGATGTCATAGTTGGCGTTGTGCGCCACCAGGGGCAGGCCGCCGCAAAAGTCCAAAAAGGCCGTGATGGCCTGTCGCTCGTCCGGGGCGCCGACGAGCATGTCGTCGGTGATGCCGGTGAGCTCTATGATCTTGGCGCTGAGCTTCCGCTTGGGATCCACAAAGGTGTTGAACCGTTCCAGAATCCGGTCGCCCTGCATCCGCACGGCGCCGATCTCGATGAGGCTGTCCCGCTCCGGGGAAAGGCCGGTGGCCTCCACGTCAAAGGCCACAAACTCGCCCCCCAGGGGGGCGTCAGAGTCGCCGTAGACGCACTGGCGCAGGCCCTTGCCGGTGGCGCCGGGCTCTACCACAGGGCCGTCAATGTCGTTGACAAAGTAGCCCTCGCAGCCGTAGAG
>DFIE01000025.1:0-13742 GCA_002372735.1 Clostridiales bacterium UBA3705 | reverse complement strand
CCCCACTTGGCAGCCTGGGTGACTGCCAGGGCAGTGTCTGTCAGGGCGTCCATGGAGGACATGGTGGTGTGCAGGTGGAGCTCCACCCGCTTGTCCCGGGCAGTGTCCCGGCGCTGGGGCATGGGGACCTCTTTGATGGAGTAGGGCTGCAGCACCAGCTCCCCGTCGTACCGGCTGACAGTCAGCTTGCCGAAGACACGCAGATAGCTGCCGGGCTTGTGCTTTTTGGCGTTGGGCCCGTGGACCGCGTCCAGAATGGGCCGGGCCTTGCGCTCCTCCATCCACTGGTTGACGCAGATGGAGCCGGTATGGTCCGTCATGTAGAAGCTGACCACCCAGGCCTTGGCCTTGGGCAGCTCCCTGTGGTTCACGGCAAAGACCTCGCCCTCCACGCAGGCCTTGAACATATCCATGTTCAGATCCCGCATGGGGGTGGGCTGGTCGTGGAAGGGCTTGCCGAAGATCATCTCCTCGTACTCCCGGGCCGGGGCGGACTGGGCCTGGGCGGCGGGGGCCGCGGCGCAGCGCTCCAGGGCCGCCTTGCGCAGGGCCTCGGTGTGGGCAAAGAGCTCCTCGTCGGTCATCTCATGGCCGGGGATCAGCGCAATGTTCAGCGGCCGCTCAAAGCAGGCGGAGAGATAGGCCTCCGCCGGGCGCAGATGGGGGCGCAGCTCCTCGGCCCCGTTGGCCTTGAGACGGAGCTCCAGCCCGGTGTCGGTGACTATCCAGGTGCAGCCGGCCATGGTGCCGCTGGCCAGGGGATATTCCGCGGCGACAAGGCGGACCAGGTCGGCGTAATCCATCTGCGCCAGCACGTCGGCGGGATACCTGGGCTCCAGGGTCAGAGATTTGAGCCCGTAGCTCTGCCGGGCGTGCTTTGCCGTCTCCTCCAGGGCGGAGAGGGGCAGATAGGTGTCGCTCTCCAGCTCCACCACAACGGCCTGCTCCCGGGTGCGCAGATCTACATGGCGCACCCGGGCAGCGGAAAACTGGGCCTGCCGGTGCTCCGGCAGGTCCAGGGCTGGAAAGAGATCAAACAGGGTGATATTGTCTTTCATGGTTGAACGCTTCCTTTGGGAAACTTACAGCCGGTCTACATACCGCAGCAGGGCGGGCAGCAGCTGGTCATAGGGCAGCTTTTCCTTCAGCTCCCCCCGGACAAACAGCACGCCGCAGCCGTCGCCTCCGGCCACGCCCACGTCGGCCTCCCGGGCCTCCCCGGGGCCGTTGACCACGCAGCCCATCACGGCCACGGTCAGGGGCTTTTGGCAGTCCTTCAGGGCCTGCTCCACCTGATTTGCCAGGCCGATCAGATCGATCTGGGTCCGGCCGCAGGTGGGACAGGAGACAATGTTGATGCCCTCCTTGCGCAGGCCGGCAGCCTTTAAGATGGCCTTGGCCGCCTCTACCTCCCGCACAGGGTCGGCGGTGAGAGAGACCCGGATGGTATCGCCGATGCCCATGCACAGCAGGCCGCCGATGCCCATGGCGGACTTGACAGTGCCCATATACTCGGTGCCGGTCTCGGTGACTCCCACGTGAAGGGGATAGTCCGACTGCTCGGAGAAGCGGCGGTAGGCCGCCATCATCAGCGGCACGTTGGAGGACTTCATGGACACGCAGGTGTCATAGAAGCCGTATTTTTCCAGCAGGCGCAGGTGGCCGAAGGCGGATTCCACCAGGGCCTCCGGGGTGGGGTGGCCGTACTTGGCCAGCAGGTCCTTTTCCAGGCTGCCGCCGTTGACCCCCACCCGGATGGGGATGTGGTGGGCCTTGCAGCAGTCCACCACCGCCTTAACCCGGTCCTCGCCGCCGATGTTGCCGGGGTTGATGCGGATTTTGGCCGCCCCGTGCTCTGCCGCGGCAATGGCGCAGCGATAGTCAAAGTGGATGTCCGCCACCAGGGGCAGGGGGCTTTGGGCCGCGATTTTGCCGAAGGCCTCGGCGGCCTCCAGGGTCGGGACCGTTAAACGGACGATCTCGCAGCCTGCGGTATAGAGGGCCTTGATCTGGGACAGGCTGCCCTCCACGTCGGTGGTCTTGGTGTTACACATGGACTGGATGGACACCGGGGCGCCGCCGCCCACGGGCACGCCGCCCACAAGAATTTGTCTGGTCATATGGGTCTCCTCATCGGGTGACGATGGTGTAAACATCCTTAATCAGCAGCAGGGCCATCAGGCCGAAGAGCAGCATCAGGGTTGCCCCGTGGATGTAACCCTCGTACTTGGGGTTGATTTTCTTTTTTGTCACAGCGGTGTACAGGGTGTTGATCAGCAGGAACAGGGCCCGGCCGCCGTCCAGGGCGGGGATGGGCAGCATGTTCATCACTGCCAGGTTCACCGCCACAAAGGCCCCCAGATACAGCACCTGTACCAGGCCCTGCACCAGGCTGGAGGCCCCGGTACCCGCCTGGACCATCACGTCCACAATCTGCACCGCGCCGCCCATGTCCTTGAGCCCGGCCCGGCCGGTGAACAGGTCCGCCAGGCCGAACCACACCATACGGGTAAAGTTGAGGCACTCCACCGCCGCATAGCGGTTGACGGTGAAGAAATTCTTCTCTGCAAAGTCGGCAAAGTAGATGCCCAGATAGTTGCCGGTGTTGCCGTCCTTGTCGGTGAGCTGGGTGCGGGTCAGGTTAAAGTTCTTCAGCTCCACCTTCTGCCCGTCTCGCAGAACGGTGAGATCGCACAGATGGCCGGAGACCCGGGTTTCCAGCAGGTCAAAGTCGCTTTTGATATAAATCCGGTGGCCGTTGATGGCATAGAGGGTGTCCCCTACCTCCAGGCCCTGGGACTGGACCACATTGCCGGGCATAAACTCGGTGATTTTGGCGGTGTTGGGCATGGGATAGGCCAGTCCCAGCAGCAGGGCCATAACCACAAAGCCGGTGAGCAGGTTCATAAAAGCCCCGGCGCAGAGGATGATCAGCCGCTTCCACCACTTGGCAGCGGTGAAGCTGCGGGGATCGGCAGAGTCGCCGTCCTCCCCCTCCATGGCGCAGTAGCCCCCCAGGGGGATCAGCCGGAAGGAGTATTGGGTCTCCCCCCGCTTCCAGCCGAAGAGCTTGGGCCCCATGTTGATGGAAAACTCGTTGACCCGCACCCCCGAGAGCTTGGCCGTGAGAAAATGGCCGAACTCATGGATGAAGATCAAAAAGCCGAAAATCAGAATGGCAAAGAGAATAAAGAACGCAGTCATAAGATGCAATTCCTTTCAGGATACAGGAATTCGGGACGCAGCCGGTTACACCGGGACCTCCGCCGCGGCCCGGGCCAGGCGGTCGGCCTCCAGGATCTGGTCCAGGGTGGGGTCGGCCACAAAGGGCACGGTGTCCAGCGCCCGGCGCACCAGGGCGGGAATGTCGTAAAAGCCGATTTCATCCGCCAGAAATCTGGCCACTGCCGTCTCGTTGGCCCCGTTCATCACCGCGCAGGCGGTGCCGCCCCGGCGGGCGGTCTCCAGGGCGATGGCAAAGCAGGGGAAGGTCTCCCTGTCCGGTGCCTGGAAGGTCAGGGGCGGGCAGGTGAGCAAATCCAGCCCCGGGGCGGGGTTCTCCGCCCGGGCGGGATAGGTGAGCGCCAGTTGGATGGGAATGCGCATATCCGGCACCCCCAGCTGGGCCAGCATGGCGCCGTCTACATACTCCACCAGGGAGTGGACAATGCTCTGCCTGTGGATCACCACGTCCACCCGGTCTGCCGGCAGCTCGTAAAGGCGCATGGCCTCTATGACCTCCAGGCCCTTGTTCATCAGGGTGGCGCAGTCTACGGTGATTTTGGGGCCCATCTTCCAATTGGGATGGCGCAGGGCGTCGTCCTTGGTCACATGGGCAAGGGCGTCTCTGGACATGCCAAAGAAGGGCCCGCCGGAGCAGGTGAGAATGAGGCGCTTGACCTCGCTCCGGTCCCGGCTGCCCATAAGGCACTGGAAAATGGCGGAGTGCTCAGAGTCCACAGGGATGATGGCAGCCCTGTGGGCTTTGGCGGTCTGCATAACAAGCTCGCCGGCGCAGACCATGGTCTCCTTGTTGGCAAGGCCCAGGCGCTTGCCCAGGCGCAGGGCGGCCAGGGTGGGCTTCAGCCCCACCATGCCCACCACGGCGGTGATGACGGTGTCGGCCTCCGGCAGGGTGGCAGCGGCAAGGAGCCCCTCCTCCCCCCAGAGCACGGTGGGCCGCCAGTCGGTGAGCAGGTCCTCCAGCTCACGGGCCGCGGCCTGGGTGGCCATGGCCACCAGCACGGGCTTGAACTCCGCCACCTGCTGTGCCATGCGGCGGGCGTTGGTGCCCGCGGTAAGGGCCGCCACCCGGATGGGCAGGTGGCGGACCACGTCCAGGGTCTGCCGGCCGATGGAGCCGGTGGAGCCCAGAATGGATAGGGTTTTGGTCATAAGAATTGTTCCTCGTTATTTTACCGCAAAGGGGATGAGCAGCAGCAGGACCTCTACCAGGGGGGCCACCACCATGGTGGAGTCAAACCGGTCCAGAATGCCGCCGTGGCCCGGCAGCAGGTTGCCGTAGTCCTTGATCTTGGCCTGGCGCTTGATGACCGAGAAGGTCAGGTCCCCCAAAATGGAGGCGCCGGCGCCCAGGATGCCGTAAAGCACGGTGTAAACCCAGTTCACCCGGAACTGGAAGGCAAAGCGGAGCACCAGGGCGTAGATCACCATGAACACCACGGTGCAGACCACCCCGCCCACGGCCCCCTCCACGGTTTTGTTAGGGCTGATGATGGGGGCCAGCTTGTGCTTGCCCAGGGCCCTGCCCACAAAGTAGGCCCCGGAATCCGGCACCATGGTGAGCAAAAAGGCGCAGAGAATATAGAACTTGCCGTTTTCCATCACTCGCAGACGGATCAGCGCCCCCAGCAGATAGGGAATCACCAGGCCGGCGAACACCGCCATGGCCACGGTGCGGAACTTGAGATTGGTGTGGGCTGCCAGCAGCTCGCCGAACAGCGCTCCCAGGAACACCAGCACCAGCAGCTGCTCCCAGGCCGCCAGCTCCTGCCGCCAGCTCCAGGCGCAGACCCCTACGGCCATCAGCGCGCAGTAGAGCACAATGCGGATGTGGGGCACAAAGCCGGTGCGCATCAACAGCTCGTACACCCCGATGACGCACATGGCCGCCACCAGGATCGCCGTGGCGTAATCCGGCAGCACCAGCACAATGGCCAGCAGCAGCGGCAGGCCGATGGCCGCCACTATGATTCGAGTTTTCATCTGTGTCAACCCCTGTCTGTTATTTGGTTCCGCCAAAGCGGCGGGAGCGGTGGTTGTAGGCCTCAATGGCCAGGTCCAGATCCCGGGGGCCGAAGTCGGGCCAGAGGGTGTCTGTAAAATAGTATTCGGCGTAGGCACTCTGCCATAACAGGAAGTTGGAAATCCGCTCCTCCCCGCTGGGCCGGATGACCAGATCAGGGTCCGGCACCCCGGCGGAGTAGAGCAGGCCAGAGAAGGTCTGCTCGGTCAGCTCCTCGGGCCTGGCGCGGCCCTGGACGCAGGCCTCGGCAAAGGCCCGGGCCGCCCGGAGGATTTCATCCCGGCCGCCGTAGTTCAGGCAGAAGTTGACCTGCACCCCCTCGTACTGCCGGGAGCGCTCCACTGCCTGGGCCGCCTCCTGCTGCAGCTGGGGCGACAGCCGACTCAGATCGCCGAAGAAGCAGAACCGAACCCGGTTTTTGTCCATATCCCGGATGGCCTCCCGCAGGTAGCGCTCCAGCAGGTCCATGATGGCGTTGACCTCTTCTTCAGAGCGCTTCCAGTTTTCGGTGGAAAAGGCGTATACCGTGAGATACTTAAGCCCGATGGTTTTGGCGTAGTTGGCGATGGTGCGGAAGGACTCCGCCCCCACCTTGTGGCCGGCGGTGCGGGGCAGACCGCGTTTTTTGGCCCAGCGGCCGTTGCCGTCCATGATGATGGCAATGTGAGTAGGGACCTGCAGATTCTGCAGGTCCACTCCGTTAGAAGATCGTCTCATGCCGCGCTCAGAGCTCCATAAGCTCCTTTTCCTTGACGCCGCAGGCTGCATCCACCTTCTTGATGTACTTGTCGGTGATTTCCTGCAGGTCCTTTTCGGCCTTCTTCTGGTCGTCCTCGGTGATTTCGGAGGCCTTCTTCTGCTTCTTGATATAGTCCATGGCGTCTCGGCGGATGTTCCGCACGGCAACCTTGGCGCCCTCGCCCAGGTTCTTGACCTGCTTGGTCAGCTCCCGGCGGCGCTCCTCGGTGAGCTGGGGGAAGACCAGGCGGATCACACGGCCGTCGTTCTGGGGGTTGATGCCCAGGTCAGAGGCCTGGAGCGCCTTTTCAATGGGCTTGAGCAGGCTGCCGTCCCAGGGTGCGATGACCAGGGTGCGGGGGTCGGGAGAGGAGATCGTGCCCACCTGGCCGATGGGGGTATCCACCCCGTAGTAGGGCACGGTGATCCGGTCCAGCACCCGGGCGTTGGCACGGCCGGCGCGGATGGCGCCGAAGTCCTCCTGGAGCACCTCCAGGGTGCGCTCCATTTTTCTGGTGAATTCCTTGAAGTCTACTGCCATGATGTTAATCCTCCTTCACGATAGTTCCAATCTCCTCGCCGGTGACCACCCGGTAGATGTTTTCCGGGTCCTTCAGGGCGAAGACGATAATCGGCATATGGTTGTCCATAGAAAGGCTGGTGGCGGTGGTGTCCATCACGCCCAGGTGGCGGGAGAGCACCTCGTCAAAGGTGATGTGGTCAAACTTGACCGCAGTGGGATCCTTGACCGGATCGGCGGAATAGACGCCGTCAATGTTCTTGGCCAGTAAAATGGCGTCGGCGTCAATCTCCACTGCCCGGAGCACTGCGCCGGTGTCGGTGGAGAAGAAGGGATTGCCGGTACCGCAGCCGAAGATGACCACCCGGCCATGCTCCAGATGGCGGATGGCCTTGCCCCGGATATAGGGCTCGGCAATGCGGCTCATCTCAATGGCGGTCTGAACCCGGACCTCAACGCCCCGCTGCTCCAGGCAGTCGGCCACAGCCAGGGCGTTGATCACGGTGGCCAGCATGCCCATATGGTCGGCCCGGACCCGCTGCATCTTGTCGCCGCCGTCCTTGAGCCCGCGCCAGAAGTTGCCGCCGCCCACCACGATGCCGATCTGCACGCCGGCGTCAACACAGCGCTTGACCACATCGCAGACCTGGCCGATCACGGCAAAATCCAGCCCCCGGTGGGCGTCGCCCGCCAGGGCCTCGCCGCTGATCTTCAGCAGAACCCGCTTATATTTTACTTCGTTGGAAGCCAAGGGGAATCACTCCTTTGTTCATACTTGCTACTATTCTACCGTATTTCCCCGCGATTGACAACTACAATTTCACGATTTCAAAAAAAGTTTTTATTTTGTTTGCAATCTGCCGTCGCCCATAGTATAATAGACGCGAAACTTTTTGACCGCGAGGTAATCACCATGGCTGAAGAGATCAAAAACACTGAGTACAAGAATTTTATCCACGCCTTTATCGAAGAGGACATCGCCCCCGGCGGTCAGTACGAGGGCATGACCGTCCACACCCGGTTCCCGCCTGAGCCCAACGGCTACCTCCACATCGGCCACTGCAAGGCCCTGTGCATCGACTTTGGCACCGCGGAGAAGTTCGGCGGCATGTGCAACCTGCGCATGGACGACACCAACCCCACCAAAGAGGACACCGAGTACGTAGACGCAATCAAAGAGGACATCCACTGGCTGGGCTTTGACTGGGGCGACCGGTTCTTCTATGCCTCCCAGTACTTTGACAAAATGTATGAGTGCGCCGAGGATCTGATCCGCCGGGGGCTGGCCTACGTGTGCGAGCTCACCCCCGAGCAGATGAAGGAATACCGGGGCGACCTGAACACCCCCGCCCGCTCCCCTTACCGGGACCGGCCCATGGAGGAGAGCCTGGATCTGTTCCGCCGGATGCGTGCCGGCGAGTTCCCCAACGGGGCCATGACCCTGCGGGCCAAGATCGACCTGGCCTCCGGCAACTTTAACATGCGGGACCCGGCCATCTACCGGATCAACCACATGCCCCACCACGCCACCGGCGACAAGTGGTGCATCTACCCCATGTACGACTTTGCCCACCCCATTGAGGACGCCATGGAGTGCATCACCCACAGCCTCTGCTCCCTGGAGTTTGAGGACCACCGGCCCCTGTACAACTGGGTGGTGGAGCACTGCGACCTGCCCAGCAAGCCCCGGCAGATCGAATTCGCCCGCCTGGGCATTGACCACACTGTGATGTCCAAGCGCAAGCTCCGCCGGCTGGTGGAGGAGGGCCGGGTCTCCGGCTGGGACGACCCCCGGATGCCCACTCTGTGCGGTCTGCGCCGCCGGGGCTACACCCCCAAGTCCATCCGCAACTTCTGCGAGCGCATCGGCGTGGCCAAGAACGCCTCTACCGTAGAGTACGCCTTTTTGGAGTACTGCCTGCGGGAGGATCTGAACGACACCGCCCAGCGGGTAATGGCTGTGCTGCACCCGGTGAAGCTCATCATCACCAACTATCCCCAGGACCGGAGCGAGCTGTTTGAGGTGGAGAACAACCCCAACCACCCCGAGGACGGCACCCGTCAGGTCAGCTTCTCCCGGGAGCTGTGGATCGAGGCCGAGGACTTCCTGGAGACCCCCATCCCCAAGTACAAGCGGCTGTACCCCGGCAATGAGATCCGGCTGAAGGGGGCCTACCTGGTCACCTGCACCGGCTGCAAGAAGAACGAGGACGGCTCCATCGCCGAGATCTACGCCGAGTATGACCCCGAGTCCAGGGGCGGCAACCCTGCCGACGGCCGGAAGGTCAAGGGCGCCACCATCCACTGGGTGGATGCCCAGACCGCCAAGGACGCCGAGGTGCGGCTGTACGACAACCTGTTCTCCGACCCGGAGCCCGACGCCGCCGACAAGGACTTCCTGTCCTGCCTGAACCCGGATTCTCTCCAGGTGCTGGAGCACTGCAAGGTAGAGGCCTCTCTGGCCGGTGTGGTGCCCCCCGGACACTTCCAGTTTATGCGGCTGGGCTACTTCTGCCTGGACAGCAAGGACAGCCGTGAGGGCCACCTGGTGTTCAACCGCAGCGTGAGCCTGAAGGACAGCTTCAAGCCCTGACAAGTAAAAAACCAGGACGTGAGAGTTCCTCACGTCCTGGTTTTTTACGTCCGATTGCAGCGCAGTGTTATTGCATTCCGTACCGTGCCTGCAGCATATGGACCATGGCGACGTACCGGTCGCGGCAGCGGGCGGGGCGGTTGTGCCCCAGGTCCTCATAGCAGGGCTCCAGATAGTCCCGGCGCAGGGTTTGGCACACCCCGGCCTTGTCATCGGCATAGGTCATGGCCAGCACAATGGACGGGGCCAGGCGGTAGTACTCTTCCACCAGGGCCTCCCCCTCCGGGGTGGCGCGGAGCCACCCGTCCCGGAAGCGGCGGAAGGCTGTGAGCTCCGGGCAGTCGTCGGGCTTACCCTGCTGCTCACACACGGCGGTGGTAATGAAGCACAGCTTCCGCTTGCGGAAGCCCCCGCTGATCTGCTCGTAGGTGGCCAGCTCAAAGGGCTGGTCCGGGTACTTGGCCAGAAAGGCGGTGTGCAGCTCCCGGCAGAAGTCCTCGCCCACGGGCAGGTTCAGATCCCGGATGGCCGGGACGGTGAACAGGGCCAGGATCATCTTGTTGTCAAACCGCTTGCGGTTGCTTTTCAGCCTGGACATGCCGCTGTGATAGTCCTCCCAGTCTGAGACAAACTGTGCCGCAAAGTCCCGCAGCAGGGTCTCCCGCTCCATGGGCTTGGCACAGACGTAGCGGTTCATGGCCTTGAAAATGGGCTTGATGGACTCTCTGTAGCGGTGGAAGCTGCCCTCGTAGGCGTCCCGGGTGATCTTGTCGAAGTACTCGGGATGGGAGCGGATCACGTCAAACAGGTGGGCGCGGACGTATTCCAGATCCGCCGGGTCCGCCCGGACGGCGCTCTGGGCCGACTGGGCGGAGGCCACCACGTTGCGCTGGCCGCAGTACAGGCAGGCAAACTCCGTCAGCTCCTGTGGAACCTGCAGCTCCCGGCCGCAGTGGGCGCAGGTGCGCGAAATCATCTGCTGGGACATAGGCACCTTCCTTTCTCAGTCGGCGCCGCAGGCGGTGAGAATGCGGCGCACCAGCTCCTCCCGGCCGGTGCCCTTCTCCGCGGAGAAGGGAATGAGCCGGGTGTCTTCGTCCAGGGACAGGGTCTGACGGATCAGGGTCAGGTTGGGCTCCAGCTCAGACTTTTTGAGCTTGTCCAGCTTGTTGGCCACCACCGCAAAGGGCCGGCCCGTAGACTGGAAATAGGCCGCCATGGTCACGTCGTTGGCGGTGGGCTTGTGCCGGGCGTCCACAATCAGGATGCCCAGGTCAATCCGCTCGGGCACGGAGAAATAGTCCTCCATCAGCTTGCCCCAGCGCTCCTTCTCCGCCTGGGAGACCTTGGCATAGCCATAGCCGGGCAGGTCCACAAAATACGCCCGGTCGTCAATGCGGAAGTAATTGATGTGCACAGTCTTGCCGGGGGTCTGGCCCACCCGGGCAAAGTTTTTGCGCTGCAGCACCCGGTTGATCACCGAGGACTTGCCCACGTTGGACTTGCCCGCAAAGGCCACCACTGGCAGTCTGTCTGTGGGCAGGCGCTTCAGATCGGTGACAGAGGTGACAAATTCAGCCTTTTGAAAGTTCATGGGGCCTCCTACTGCCGGATGTCCGGCTTGCGCTTCTTGCGGGTGACAGGCTTGGCCGCCAGAGGCAGGGCCGCGGCCTCCGCCGGGGCGGAGAGGGTCTGCTCCGGCTGGGGGAACCGCAGGGCGGTTTCCAGCACCCGGTCGGCGTGGTCCACAGGCACGAACTGCAGAGCCCGGCGGACGGTCTGGTCAATCTCCTCCAGGTCCTTTTCATTGTCCCGGGGAATGATCACCGTGTGGACACCCTGGCGGAAGGCGGCCATGGTCTTTTCCTTCAGGCCGCCGATGGCCAGCACCCGGCCCCGGATGGAGATTTCACCGGTCATGGCAATGTCCCGGCGGACCTTGGCCCCGGTGAGAGCCGAGACCATGGCGGTGCACACCGTGATGCCGGCGCTGGGGCCGTCCTTGGGCACGGCGCCCTCGGGGAAGTGGACGTGGATGTCCTTGGTCTTGTAGAAGTCCTCGGCCACGCCCAGGCTCTTGGCCCGGGAGCGGATATAACTCATGGCGGCCTGGACGGACTCCTGCATCACCTTGCCCAGGTTGCCGGTGAGCTCCAGCTTGCCGGTGCCCTCTACCACGTTGCACTCCACCTGGAGCACCTCGCCGCCCACAGAGGTCCAGGCCAGGCCGTTGACCAGACCCACAGGGTCCTCCTCGGGCAGGCGGTCAGGCAGGAGCTTGCGCACGCCCAGATATTTCTCCAGATTGGCAGAGGTGACGCTGACCCGCTTGAGCTCCGGGTCCTCCACCAGGGCCATGGCGGCCCGGCGGCAGATGGTAGCCAGCTCCTGCTCCAGCTTGCGCACCCCGGACTCCCGGGTGTAGCAGGCGATGATCTCACGCAGGGTGGAATCCGGCAGGCGCAGCTGGACGCTCTTGAGCCCGTGGCGCTTGCGCTGCTTGGGCAGCAGGTGGTTCTTGGCAATCATCACCTTCTCCTCGTCGGTGTAGGAGCCCAGCTCGATGACCTCCATCCGGTCCAGCAGGGCCCGGGGGATGGTATCAGTGGTGTTGGCAGTGGTGATGAACAGGCAGCGGCTGAGATCAAAGGGGAGCTCCAGGAAATTGTCCCGGAAGGCGTGGTTCTGCTCCGGATCCAGCACCTCCAGCAGGGCGGCGGCAGGGTCGCCCCGGTAGTCCGCGCCCACCTTGTCGATCTCGTCAAAGAGGATCAGGGGGTTGTTGGTGCCCGCCTGGGTCAGGGCCGCCAGAATCCGGCCCGGCATGGCGCCGATATAGGTTTTGCGATGGCCCCGGATTTCCGCCTCGTCATGGACGCCGCCCAGGGAAATCCGGGCCAGCTTCCGGTTGAGGCACTTGGCAATGGACATGGCAATGGAGGTCTTGCCCACGCCGGGAGGGCCCACCAGGCAGAGAATCTGCCCGCTGTGGGAGGGGTTCAGCTGGCGCACGGCCAGGGACTCCAGAATGCGGGTTTTGACCTTTTCCAGGCCGAAGTGATCCTGGTCCAGCAGCTTCCGGGCCAGGTCCAGGTTCAGCCGCTCCTTGGTGGATTGGTTCCAGGGCAGCTCCATGGCTACGTCCAGATAGTTCCGGATCACCGTGGCCTCAGAGGAGCCGAAGGGCTGCTTGCGCAGGCGGCGGACCTCCTTGAGGAGCTTCTCCTCCGCCTCCTTGGGCAGCTTCATGGCGGTGATTTTCCGCTCGTATTCGTCGGAATCGTCGTCCTCCTCCCCAAGCTCGGTGCGGATGGCCTTGATTTGGGAGCGGAGATAGTAATCCCGCTGCTCCTTGTTCATCTCCTCCTGGGTCTTCTCCTCCATCTCCTCTTCCAGGCGGAGGATTTCCAGCTCCCGGCTCATCAGCCGGTTGCACTCAATCAGCCGGCGCATGGGGTTGCTGTCGTTGAGAAGATTCAGCTTGTCCTCCAGGGGAATGGAGGAGTACTGGGCCATCAGGTCCGCCGCCTCTCCGGGGGTACGGATGGACAGCAGGCGGAGCATTTCGTCAGACAGATTCCGGCCGCAGAGCTCTGCGTACTCCTCAAACTGGTGGTAGGCGGTGCGCAGGGCGGCCTCGGTTTTGGCGGTGGCCGCGGTCTCCTGGGGCCGCAGATGGAGCACCCGGGCCTTGAGATAGGGCTCGGTTTTCAGCACTGTGTCAATCACGGCACGGTCCTCGGCGCTGACCAGAGCACGGACCGTGTCACCGGGCAGACGGAGCATCTGCTTGACGTGGGCCACCACGCCCACGGGGTTGAGATCGTCAAAGCCCGGGTTGGCGGTGGCGATGGATTTTTGCGGGGCCAGGAAGATCCGCTGGTCGGCGTTCATGGCCCGCTCCAGGGCCTTAACGGACTTCTCACGGCCCACCTCAAAGTGGAGGGTGGCGCCGGGAAAGGCAACCAGTCCCCGCAGCGCCAGCACAGGCAGCTGCTCGTAGTTGTAGAATTCTTCCATCGTGCATCCTCCTTTCATAAAGAGGGGAAAAAGGGGGCGGATGGTCTGCCCCCTTCATTTCGATATTGGGTTTGCCCCTACTCGGCGGCGGGAAGCGTCTCGCCCTCGTGGGCGATCAGCGCCGGCGCCTTGCCCAGCACGCAGTCTGCGGTGATGCGCACCTGGCGGACCGTGGGGTCGGAGGGGATGTCGAACATAATCTTGGTGAGCACGCCCTCCATCACCGCCCGCAGGCCGCGGGCGCCGATCTTGCGGGCCACCGCCTGGTCGGCAATAGCGGTAAGGGCGTCGTCAGTGAATTCCAGATCCACCTTGTCATAGGAGAAGAGCTTTTTATACTGCCGGCAAAGGGCGTTTTTAGGCTCGGTGAGAATCCGGACCAGATCCTCGGCGGTGAGACTGTCCAGGCTGGTAATCACCGGCAGACGGCCCACCAGCTCGGGGATGATGCCGAACTTCAGCAGATCGTGGGGCTGCACCTGCTGGAACAGCTTGCCCACGTCCCGGTCCTTCTTGCTGCTCAGCTCTGAGCCGAAGCCCAGGGAGCTGCGGTCCACCCGGCGCTCAATGATCTTGTCCAGGCCGTCAAAGGCGCCGCCGCAGAT
>DFIE01000126.1:18106-19933 GCA_002372735.1 Clostridiales bacterium UBA3705 | reverse complement strand
TGGCTGTGCTCCTGGATGTTCTCCTGGACGGTGTTTCGCATGAGCCCCCAGCGGCCGATGTACTTCATCCGGGCGATGGTGGCGAAAAAGGGATAGGACATACCTGCCGCCTCCTGTTTTTTTGGGGACATTGTAGCATATCCCGGCGGAAAAGGAAAGCGGCCCGGGCCCCGGAAAAAATGTCTTGCCTTTCTCCCCCCGCCGTGCTATACTACAAAATACGTGTGCGACCGCGCCCACGAATTTTACCCTGACTTAGTCTCGGGACATCCGCCCGTTTCAGCGGGGCAGCACCCGCCCGTCACTCAGTCACGGGAAATACTTTGAAAGGTGGAAATCGACCATGATCCGCAAAGACGAAAAGACGGCCGTCATCGAGGCCAACCGCACCCATCCCACGGACACCGGCTCCCCCGAGGTCCAGATCGCCATCCTCACCGCCCGCATCCAGGAGCTCACCGAGCACCTGCGGACCCACACCCACGACAACCACAGCCGCCGCGGCCTGCTGAAGATGGTCGGTAAGCGTCGTTCTCTGCTGGACTATCTGGCCAAGAAGGACATCAACCGCTACCGTGCGATCATCGCCAAGCTGGGCATCCGTAAGTAAGATTCACAAAACGGGGCCTCCCGTCAGGGAAGCCCCGTTTTCCAAAACCCAACGCACAGGAGTCATTTTCGCGTTTGAAGGTATCGCCGGGCTGCATGCGGCAACGATTCCGGAACGCATGTAGGGACAAGCCTTGCTTGTCCGCATTGTCCCGGCAGTTTCCGGATATCGGCGGACGAGCACGGCTCGTCCCTACAGTCCCTGCGTTCCCCGACGACAGCTTCAAGTGCGAAACCTCCTGTGCCACACCAAAAAGAAGGAGGTCTTTCCATGATTACCAGAAAGCAATTCCCCAACCATCACATCTTTGAAACCGAGATCGGCGGCCGTACCTTTACCGTCGAGACCGGCAAGGTGGCTGAGCTGGCCGACGCCGAGTGCATCTGCCGCTACGGCGACACCGTGGTGCTCACCACCATCACCTGCAACCCCATCCCCAAGGCCGGTATGGACTACTTCCCCCTGACCATCGAGTTTGAAGAGCGGCTGTACGGCGTGGGCCGGATCCCCGGCTCCTTCAACCGCCGGGAGGGCCGTCCCTCCGAGCGGGCCATCCTGACCATGCGGCTGATCGACCGCCCCATGCGCCCCTTCTTTGACGACGAGCTGCGCAACGACGTGGTCATCACCGGCACCGCCCTGGCCGTGGATCACGACAACCCCGTAGAGGTGGTCGCCTCCCTGGGCGCCTTCATCTCCACCGCCTGCTCCACCGTGCCCTGGAACGGCCCCATGGCCACCACCGAGGTCGCTTACCTGGACGGCGAGTATATCATCAACCCCTCCTACGCCCAGCGGGCCGAGGCCAAGATGTTCTGCACCATCGCCTCCACCGCCGAGAAGGTCGTCATGATCGAGACCGAGGCCAAGGAGGTCCCCGAGGACATCCTCCTCAAGGGCATTGAGCTGGCCCACGAGACCAACAAGAAGATCGTGGCCTTCATCAACACCATCGTGGACACCATCGGCAAGCCCAAGTTCACCTTTGAAAAGGCCGCCGTGAACCACGAGCTGCTGGACGAGCTGTGCGCGTACGGCATGGACCAGATCGAGTACGCCCTGGACACCGACGACAAGAACGTCCGGGAGGACCGGCTCACCGCCGCCCGGCTGGACTTTGCCGAGAAGTTTGCCGACAAGTACGAGGACTACGAGGAGAACATCGAGGTCTGCCTGTACAAGATGCAGAAAAAGGTGGTCAAGAAGTGGCTCCTGGC
>DFIE01000126.1:17620-17967 GCA_002372735.1 Clostridiales bacterium UBA3705 | reverse complement strand
CACGGCTCCGGCCTGTTCACCAGAGGCCAGACCCAGGTGCTGTCCGTCTGCACCCTGAACACCCTGGCCGCCAACCAGAAGCTGGACACCATCTTCCCCGAAACCGAAAAGCGCTATATCCACCACTACAACTTCCCCGCCTTCTCCACCGGTGAGGCCAGAGCCGCCCGCTCCACCTCCCGCCGGGAGATCGGCCACGGCGCCCTGGCCGAAAAGGCCCTGGTGCCCGTGCTGCCCAGCGTGGACGAGTTCCCCTACTGCATCCGCGTGGTGTCTGAGGTGGTCAGCTCCAACGGCTCCACCTCCCAGGGCTCCATCTGCGGTTCCACCCTGGCCCTGATGGACGC
>DFIE01000126.1:17383-17568 GCA_002372735.1 Clostridiales bacterium UBA3705 | reverse complement strand
ATGGACGCCGGCGTGCCCATCAAGCGGCCTGTGGCCGGCATCTCCTGCGGCCTGATCTCCGACAAGGAGACCGGCGAGTGGAGAACCTTCACCGACATCCAGGGCGTGGAGGACTTCCACGGCGAGATGGACTTTAAGGTGGCCGGTACCACCGAGGGCGTCACCGCCATCCAGATGGACCTGAA
>DFIE01000126.1:0-17339 GCA_002372735.1 Clostridiales bacterium UBA3705 | reverse complement strand
CAGATGGACCTGAAGAACGACGGCCTGACCATGGAAATCATTGCCGACGCCCTGGAGCGCTGCCGCAAGGCCCGGCTGGAGATCCTCAATGAGGTCATGCTGCCCTGCATCCCCGCCCCCCGGCCCGAGGTCTCCGAATATGCCCCCAAGATGCTCACCATGAAGATCGACGTGGACAAGATCCGCGAGGTCATCGGCAAGGGCGGCTCCATGATCCAGAAGATCGTGGCCGAGTCCGGCGCCCAGGTGGACATTGACGACGACGGCACCATCCACATCGCCTCCCCCGACGCCGCCAGCTGCGACGCCGCCAAGCGGATGATTGACGACATCTGCTTCGTGCCCGAGGTGGGCAAGCTGTACTACGGCAAGGTGGTCCGCATCATCCCCATTGGCGCCTTTGTGGAGCTGGCCCCCGGCAAGGACGGCATGGTCCACATCCGCGACCTGGAGTTCAAGCGCACCGAGAAGGTGGAGGACGTGCTGAACGTCGGCGACATGACCTGGGTCAAGGTCACCGAGATCGACGAGAAGGGCCGCGTCAACCTCAGCCGCAAGGAAGCGCTGAAGGAAATGAAGGAAATGAAGGAAGGCAAATAAGCCGCGACAAAAAGCCCGGTCGGGTCTCCCGGCCGGGCTTTTGCGTGTCAAAAAGGCGTTTGATGAAGGCTGAAAAATGAAGAATGCGTCATGATAGTATGGGCCATATCCTGGATATGGCCCATAGGTTTCTTATACTAGGCAGTCCAGTATTATTGGCACATCACGCCGTCGACGTAGCCGCCCACCTGCTTGGCAGCGGTCATCAGATTGGCGGAGGCGGTGTAGCAGGCCAGATAGCACACCGCATAGCGGTGGCCGTTGCCGTCGTTGACCAGAATGACCTCGTTGTACTTGTCGTTCTTGATGCCGTTGAAGTACAGCTTCAGGTTGGAGAAGGGGACGTTGCGGCCCAGGCCGTCGTTGGAGTAGCTGACGCCCTTGTCCATGCGCATATTGTTCTCCAGGAAGGAGGCGTTGATGTAGGGGTTGGTGCCGTTGTACAGCTCATCCAGCATGCCGCACACGTCCGCCGCGCTGACCACGTTGTCCCGGGAGGTGTAGTCGATGCCCGAGGTGCCGATGTAGTTGCGCACCCAGCAGTTGGGATAGCCGGCGTCGTGGCAGATCTGGTTGATGTGGTCCATGCCCAGATAGTTCATCAGCGAGCAGGCCGCGTCGCCGGAGCTCTCAGAGAACATCTTCTCCAGCAGGAACTCCACGCTCAGGCTCTTGCCCGCGTAGGCGGACAGGGAGCTGCGGGCGCTCTTGCCGCTGACCACGGGAACCTGGGTTTCCATGGTGACGCTGCCGCTCTCCATCTCCTTGGCCAGGGCGTAGAGAATGGGGATGTCAATGATCACCGAGGAGGACATCTCCGTGTTCATAGAGGTGCCCACCATCTCGCCGGTGTTCAGATCCACCACGGCGTAGCTGTAGGAGGTACCCCGGGGGAAGTAGCCGTTGATGGTATCCAGGCTCAGGCTGTACACCCGGCTGGTCTCCATGCCGGATTCCACGGTGAGATTGCCGTCCCTGTCCACCACCACGGTGCCCAGGGTGTGGCTGCCCCGGACGCACTGGAAGGTGTAGCCATCGGGGTTCTCCACCACCAGGTTGGCCTCGCAGCCGAACTGGCTTGTCACCAGGGCGCCGGCCTCCTGGGCGGAGATGCCCGGGGCCTGGGTGATCACCGGCACGGTCTCCCGCTGGATCTCCTGGGTGGACTGCTGCAGCCAGGTGTCGGCGGGGCGGGATTCCACCGCCGTTTCAGAGCTGCCGCCCATACCCCCCAGGAGGAACACCAGGGCCAGGGCCAGCACCGCCACCGCGCCGGCCCCCAGGCCGATCCACAGCCAGAGCCTGGACTTGGGCGCCGGGGGCGCAGGGGGCGCCGGGATCGGGGCGCTGCCGTCTGCGGCGGCGCCGCAATAGCTGCAAAACCGCTTGCCGGGCTCCAGGGGCTGGCGGCAGGCCGGGTTGGGGCACAGCCTGGGCTGGGGCTCCTGCCGGGGCCGGGGGTCGGGCTCGGGGCTTGGGGCAGGGATCTGCCCTCGGCGGAGGTTGGTCTGGCCGCCCTCCTCCCGGCGGAGATTGGACTGGCCCTCGGTCCGGGGCCGGACCGTCTGGCTCTGCCGGGGCTCCGGCTGGGCCACCGGCTGGCCGCAGACCACGCAGAACTTGGCGCCCGGGTCCAGGGGCTCATGGCAGTGGGGACAGAATTGTTGACTCATGGTTGACCCTCCTGTTCAATCGCGCCGGGGTCGGCGTTAAAATAGTCGTACACCATCCGGGAAAGCTCCACAATGGCGCTCTGGGCGCTGTAGTTGGACACCCCGTTGGACATGACGCAGATGATATAGGTGCCCCCGGGGGACCAGACCACCGCGGCGTCGTTCTCGGTGCCGGTGAGCTCGCCGGTCTTGTTGGCGGTGGGGGTGCCGGCGGGGACGCCGGCGGGAAGCTTGGCAGTGCGCTGCTGGTGCCGCAGGTCGTCCAGCAGCCGCTGGGAGACCTGCGGGTCCACATAGGTGCCCTGCACCATCTGCTCCAGCACCAGGCCGCAGTCCCGGGGGGAGGTGTAGTTCTCCCGGTCGGTCTGCTCCAGCATCTTGCGGCCCAGGCTGGTGTCGGGGTAGTCCCCGGCGTGGATAAAGCCGTTGATGGTCTCGTAGCTGAGATAGTCGATCAGGGCGTTGCAGGCCTCGTTGTCGCTGCGGTCCAGCATCACGTCCACCCGGCCGGCATAGCCCGGGTCCTCCTCCAGCAGGAGGGTCCGGTCGTAATAGGCCCCCGCCACGTAGAGCTTGATGAGGCTGGCGGCAATCATGGGGCCGTCGTACCCCGCCCGGACGGTGAGCCCGGTATCCAGGTGCTTGACGTAGACGGACCAGGTGCCGTCCAGCTCCGCCAGCCGGTCTGCCAGGGCGGTCTCCAGGGGGGAGGGGTCCGGGGCCTGGGTGGTCTCCGGGGCGGTGGTGGCCGGCAGGGGCGCGGCGGTCTCGGTGGGGGCGAGAGTCGGGGCTTCCGGCTCCGGCAGGGGCGGCATGGTGACCACCCCCGGAGTCTCCAGGATGGTCTGCTCCGCCGGCAGCAGGGCGCAGCTGCACAGCAGCAGGCACAGGGCCAGGGCCGGGGCAATCAGTTTCTTGTTCAAGGGCGTGGTCCTTTCTGTTTTGTCAGGTTGCTGACTTACGCTTCCCTTTACAGGCTTACTTCGTGACCCTATGGGTTGGGCGTCTCCGGGGCCTCCTCCACGGGGGCGGGCTCAGACTGGACCTCGGGGCGGAGCAGGTGCAGGGCGGTGAGGAACATCCAGAAGCCCAGCCCCAGGGTGATGGCCAGCTCGCCCAGGCCGATGCTGTGGCTGACCAGGCAGTCCGGCAGGCACAGCACCGCGTAGACCCAGCCGCACAGGCCCCAGAACACTGTGGTCCGGCGGCTGCCGTAGCCCAGGGCAAAGCCGGTCTGGTGGGCCATGCCGATCATGGCGCTGACGCCGGCAAACAGCCGGGCGACAAAGTCGATGACAATGGGATCCAGGCTCCAGAGCCGGAAGTCCATAATCAGCCGCATCCCGGCGTACAGGGCGGGCAGCAGCTGGGCCCAAAACAGCCATTTGTACCCCCTGCCCCGGAACAGGGCGGTGAGGGCCAGCAGCCCGGCCCCGGCCATACCGGCCAGGCACAGGACCAGCTCCACCCGGTCCCCGGCGCCCCGGTCCAGCAGGCGGATCAGGTTGCCGAAAAACAGGGCCAGGGCTGCCATCAGCCCGCCGAAGAGGTACCACGGCGCCTGGGAGAAGTCGTCGTCCCGGCCCTTGTTCCGGTTCAGTCTCAGGCAGAGGGCCAGCATCACCCCGGTGCCCGCCAGCAAAAAGGCCAGGATGCCGTACAGGGCCCGGCTGCCGGGGATCAGTCTTCCGGCGGCGTCCAGGCAGTGGGTAAACACATACATCCGCAGCCCCAGCCCCAGCACGCAGCCCAGGGCGGTCAGCAGCAGCAGAATCAAACGCGGTCGTTTCATAGGGAATCTCCTCCCGCAACTCAGATAGGATTATCTTATCACAACCCGGGGCAAAGTGCAACCGTGGAAATCTTCCCCGGCGGGCAAAAAACCGCGCCCCCGCCGGCAAGGCAGAGGCGCGGGGGAGAAAACAACTCAGCCGGCGCTGTCCAGATTGATCAAAAAGCGGAAGCACACCCGGCGGGAGGCGTCCAGGTTGACGCTGCCGTCCGGATTCAGCACCGGACGGATGTTGGAGCAGCCCACTGCCACCATGGTCTGACGCAGGGCCTCGGCCTGGTCGGCGGTGATGCCCAGCTGCTCGCTGCCCAGGCAGTAGTCCAGCACCACCTGGGCCCGCTGCTCAGAAAGGGGCAGGCCGGATTCATAGGTGCTGCCGGCCAGGGGGGCGGTGTGGCCCTCCACCAGGGTCTGGGAGATAAAGCCGTCGTACTTTTCGTTGGAGGTGACGGAGGCGTACACCTGGATAAACCGGTCCAGCAGGCCCTTGCCGTTGTCGCTGAGCTCGGCGGAATCCCCGCCGAAGAGCACCGCGGAGTCCACGGCCATCTCGCCGGTGTCAGGGTTTACGGTCACGGCGATGCCCGCGTCGCTGAAGCCGTTGGCCAGGTCGGTGAGCAGGTCGTCCTTCTTCTCCATCAGGGCCTCATAGGTGTCCTCGGGCAGGGCCTCCACCTTCTCGGCCTCCTCCACGGTGACAAAGGTGTCCATCCGGCCGTAGAGGTGGTCCAGGTAGTCCTCGGTGTAGGCGTGGATGGTGCCGTCCTCTTCAATGAGGAGCAGGCCCTCCTCGGCCATATACAGGTAGGCGGTCTGGTAGGTGTGGCTCTGGCCGTCGTGGTCCACGGCGGTGATGACGCAATGGCCGTCGGCGTAGAACTTGGCGGCGGCCTCGGGCCAGTAGCGGTCCTGGTCGGTCTCCACATAGATAAAGGAGCTCTTGTCCTGCTGGCTGTAGTTCACATTGATGCTGTTCAGGATGCCCAGGGGAGTGCTGGCGCTGTCATAGTAATGGTCCACATTGAGATAGACGTACTCGCCGCCGTAGTTCAGCAGATTGGAGAACACCACCTGGTTGTCGCCCTGGCGCAGCACCATGCAGCCGTTCTCCCAGCTGAACTTGTAGCTCCAGCTGGTTTCGGAGAACTCGATGTCGTGCAGCGTCTTTGCGTCGCTGTCGTACTTCCAGTGCACGGGGGTCAGGGTCAGGGTGTCGCCGTCCACGGCGTAGGCGCAGTCCTCCACCACCAGGTTGCCGTTGCTGTCGTGGAAGTGGGCCTCCAGATACTCGTGGGAGCGGTCATAGGTAATCATCTTGTTGAGATTTCTGGGGCCGACGATCAGCTTGAAGGGGATGGCGGTGATGGTCCGGTCGTCGTTGTAGCCGTCGTTCCCGGGCCAGGGGATGTAGTCCATGGCGGTGTCATACAGGCTCAGGGCCTGTTTGCCGCCGTCGATCCAGTGGTAGCCGTAGAACATCTGGGGGGTAAAGGTCAGCTTGGCATAGACCTGATCGGCGTCCAGGATGGGGGTGGGCTCGTTCAGGGCCACGTCGTGGTCCTCGTTTTTGATGGACATGATCATTTCCGGGGGATCGCCGGCGCTGCCGCCGGAGGGGCTGCTCTTGCCGCCGCAGGCGCTGAGACTCAGCACCAGCGCCAGCACCAACAGCAGGCTGAGGATGCGCTGTTTCATGGTTTCTCTCCTTTTCAAATCAAACGGGGGTGGAATATACCTCTGCGGCCGCCGGAGCATCCTCCAGGGCCATACGCAGACGGGAGGGGAAGTCCATCCGGGCCAGCCGGTCCAGCTGCCGGGCACAGGCCAGGACGGTGTGGGCGGTGGCGCAGCCGTGCATTTTGATCACCGGCTTCACCGTGCCCAGCAAAATGGCGCCGCCCCGGGTGTTCAGGCTGAACATGGGGTCCAGCCGGTCCAGAATCCGGGCGCAGACCGAAGCGGTGCCGGGGTCCTCCGCCGCCAGGCGGCGCACGGCCTCCATGGCCGCCAGGCCCGAGGCCTCATAGCTTTTCAGCAGCACGTTGCCCGCCCAGCCGTCGCAGACCAGCACGTCGCAGAAGCCTGCGGCCAGGTCGCTGCCCTCGGCGTTGCCCACAAAGTGGATGGGCAGGGCGGACAGGTGGTCATAGGCGGCCTTCAGGGCCTGGGTGCCCTTGCCGGGCTCACGGCCCACGTTCAGCAGGGCCACCCGGGGCCGGGGCTTGTCCAGCAGGATCCGGGCGTAGGCGCTGCCCATCCGGGCAAAGCGGCCCAGGTCCTGTGGGGTGGGCTCCAGGTTGGCCCCGCAGTCCACCAGGCAGGTGTAGCCCTCCCCCGCGGGGATGGGGGAGGCCAGGGCCGGGGCCTGCAGCCCCGGCAGCAGCCCCAGCCGGAAGATGGAACCTACCATCAGCGCGCCGGTGCTGCCGGCGCCCAGCAGGCCCACGCAGTCCTCCCGGCGGGCCAGGGCGTCCAGGGCCAGGGCCACAGAGGCGTCCTCCCGGCCCCGGAAGACCAGGGCGGGGTTGTCCCGGTTGCCGATGACCTGGGTGGTGTGGAGAATCTCCACCCGCGCCCCGGCCCAGGCGGGCAGGGCGGGGCGGATCTGCGCCTCGTCGCCCACCAGCACCAGGCCCAGCCCGGGCAGGGCCTCCAGGGCGGCCAGGGCCCCCTGCAGCAGCTCTGCCGGGCCCAGGTCGGAACCCATCAGATCGATGACAATCCGGTTCATGCTACCGCCTCATTCCACAGACATGATATAGGAGTACAGCTCCTGGCTGCCCTCCAGCCGGCCCACCTCGATCAAAGGCCAGCGCCGGGTGATTTCCGCCTCCAGCTCGTCCAGCTCCTGGGGGGCCACGTCCTTGCCGTAGAAGAAGGTGACCACCTGCTTCTCGTCAATGTCGGGCAGCCGGGCCAGGAGCTCCAGCACCACCTGGCGGCGGTCGGTGCCGGCGGCGAGGACGGTGTCGTCGGTCAGGCCGATAAAGTCGTCCTTGCGGATCTCCAGTCCGTTCAGCACCGCGTCCCGGGTGGCGTTGGTCACGTAGCAGGTGGTCACGTAGGGCAGGTACCGGGTCATAGACTCGATCACCTCCTCCACGGAGTCTGCGCCGGGCTCCAGCATGGACAGGGCGGAGTAGCCCTCGGCAATGGAGCGGGTCTCCAGCACCCGGACGTCGGCGTCGGTGTAGAGCTCGGCGGCCTGGCGGGCGGTGAGAATCAGGTTGGAGTTGTTGGGCAGCACAATGATGTGGTCGGCGTTCACCTGGCGGAAGGCCTTCAGGAACTCTGAGGTAGAGGGGTTGTTGGTCTGGCCCCCGTCGATGACCTGGGCGGCGCCGATCTCCAGGAAGGACTGGGCAATGCCCAGGCCCTGGGCGGTGGCCACCACGGCAAACCGCTGCCGGGGCTTGGGCTCCGGGGCGGTGATGGTCTCATGGTGCTGCACGGCCATGTTTTCGATTTTGATGGTGAGGAACTCGCCCATGGTGCGGGCAAAGGCCAGCACCTCCTCGGGGGCGAAGGAGTGGATATGGACCTTCAAAAGGCCCTTGTCGGCCACTGCCACAATGGACTCGCCCAGCTCCTCCAGCCGGGAGATCACCGACCGCAGGTCAAAGTGGACCACGTCGGTCTTGGTGGGCTGGAGCTGGAGGATAAACTCGGTGCAGTAGCCAAACTGGAGCAGGTTGTTGGGGTCCAGGGTGGTGATGGCCACGGGGCTGAAGCCCTCGGTCTCGGCGGAGGCGTCGGCCTCCAGCCAGTTGTCCTGCAGGCCCATGAGCATCCCCTCAAAGATGTACACCATGCCGGCGCCGCCGCTGTCCACCACGCCGGCCTGCTTCAGCACGTCCAGCAGCTCGGGGGTGTGGGCCAAGGACAGCTGCATGGCCCGCAGCAGCCGGTCAAAGTAGAGGTCAAAGGACTCGCCGGGGTTGGGGATCACAGCTTCCACAGACTCCCGCATCACGGTGAGCATGGTGCCCTCCACCGGGTGGATCACCGCCTCGTAGGACTTCTCCACGCCCCGGAGCAGGGCCCGGTGGAGCTCCGACGGGGTGCAGGTGGTCTTGTGGGCCAGGCCCTCGGCCAGGCCGCTGACGAATTGGGACAGAATCACCCCGGAGTTGCCCCGGGCGGACAGGAGGGTGCCGTGGGCAAAGTGCTCCATCAGCTCTCCCAGGGCCTGCTCCGGCGGCTGGGTGGAGCGGACGCCCCCCTCCAAGGTCATGGTCATATTCTTGCCGGTGTCTCCGTCGGGCACCGGGAAGACGTTCAGCGCGTCCACGGCGGCCAGATTCCGCTTGAGATTCCGGTAGCCGTTTTCCAGCAGGCGGTGGAGCTGGGCGCCGCTGAGAGTGGTAACAGGTGTTTGGGTCATTGGCCGGCCTCCTCCGCGTTGGTAGTAACAGTTTGGCCGAAGAAGTAGACGGCCAGGGTGCCCGGGCCCACCGAGGCGCCCACAATGGGGCCGATGCAGCCCAGGCGGCAGTCCCGGAAGGGGGCCTGCTGCAAAATGAGATCCCGCAGCTGTATGGCGGCGGCCTCACTGTCGGCGTGGGAGATGTAAAGGGTCTGCTCCTCGGGCCTTACTGCCAGCCGGGCGGTCATGGCGGCCAGCTCCCGGCGGGCGTTCAGGGCGCCCTTGATTTTTTTCAGGGCAAAGTTCCGGCCCAGGGCGTCAGAGATCAGAATGGGCTTCACGCCAAAGAGATTGCCGAAGAAGGCGCTGGAGGCGGTCACCCGGCCCACCCGGCGCAGATACTCCAGGTTCTCCACCGTGGCCACCTGGTTGGCGGTGAGGCGGATGGCGGTGATGTGGTCGGCTGCGGCCTGGACGTCCTGCCCCAGGTCGGCCAGGCGGCAGGCCTCCATGCACAGGGCCCCCTGGCCCAGGGAGGAGATCAGCGAATCCACGCACCGCACCCGCCGGCCGGGGAACTGGGCTTCCAGCTCACGGCCCACCAGGTTGGCGGTGTTGATGGAGCCGGACAGGGCGCTGGAGCAGGAGATGTACAGTACGTCCAGCCCTTGGGCCAGATACCGGGCAAACCGGTCCAAATAGACCTGGCGGGGCACCTGGGTGGTGCGGATCATCTCGCCCCGGCGCATCAGGTCATAGAACTCCCGGGCGGAGTGGTATTCCCAGTCCAGGCTGGCGGGATATTCCCGGTCCTGGAGGATGTAGTTCATGGGCACATAGTCGATGCCGTACCGGTCCCGCAGGTCCTTGTCCAGGTCACAGGTGGAGTCTGCCACCACAGCAAAAAGACGGTTGCAATCCATATGGGTTGACCACGCCGGATTATCTGGCGTTTTTCCTTTCCTCAATCAGTTTGGCCATCAGCTGGCGCTCGGGCTCAGAGTCCTCAGAGATGGGCTGGCCCATGTAGAACACCGCCACCATGCCCGGGCCGATGCTGGCGCCGCAGCCCATGCCGATGTCGTTGATGATGATTTCCTTGGGGTGGAAGGTCTCCTCCACCCGGCGGGCCATGAGCTCGGCCTCGGCCTGGCGGTTGGAGTGGGCCACAAAGACGGTCTGCTCGGCCAGATTCTCGCCGGTCTCAGCCACATAGCGCAGCAGCACCTCGGTGGCGTCCCGCTTGCCCTTGCAGCGGCCCAGCACCTCGGCAATGCCCTTGCGGTTAAAGTCGGCCATCAGGTGCACGCCGGCCAGGTTGGCAAAGAAGGCCTTGAAGTTGGAGATCCGCCCGGTCTTGACCAGGAAGAACATATCGCTCATATAGCCCATCTGGTGGATGCGGTCCCGGACCTGTTCCAGCCGGGCGGCGTTTTCTTCGATGGACAGGCCCTGGTCCCGCAGCTGGCAGGCGTGGATGATCAGCAGGGCCAGAGAGGTGGAATAGCGCTTGGAGTCGACGCAGATGATCTTCCGCTGGGGGTACTTTTTGCGCAGCTCCTTGGCGGCCTGCTCCACGTTGGGGAAGGTGGAGGACAGGGCGGAGGACATGGAGATGCTGAGCACGTCCTTGCCGGCGGAGAGATATTTTTCAAAGGTAGCCAGAATGTCGCCCATGACAGGGGCGGCGGTGGAGTAGAGAATTTTATGCTCCTTCATCGAGGTGTAGAACGCCTCGGGGGTGATGGTCTCCCAGTCCAGCGACACAGGCTCGCTGTGCCCGTCGGGGAAGTAAATCACGCCGTGCAGATAATCCGGAATATCAAACCGCTCCCGCAGGGGCTTGGTCAGATCGCTGGAGCTGTCACAGAGAATTACATAGTCAGCCATGGAAAAACCTCCTTGAGATAACACAATGGGCGCAGCACAAACGCATACGCTGAGATATGCGGTCTGCTGCACAATCAATGCTATTATAGAGTCTCTGCCGCCTTTTTTCAACATTTTTTTTGAAATTGGGAAAAACAGTAGTGCAAATGTGCCCGGAATCTGGTATAATACCCTATACGCCCGCGCCGCGGCGCGGAATTGACACCCGGAGGCTTCTTTTTTATGCTTTGGTTATGGATTGTGCTGGCCCTGCTGGTTTCGGGGCTGGTTGGGATGCTGGCCTTCACCTGGCCCTTGTCCGGCAAGGTATACAACCTTTTGCTCACCCGCGACAGCCCGGAGAAATGGGGCTACGTCTGCTCCGCCCCCGAAAATGAAGAGCAGATGGCCATGTGGAACGAGGGCGTGGCCTGGGCCGAGGCCCACCGAAACGTGATGGAAGAGGTGGACATCACCAGCCAGGGCCTGCGCCTGCACGGCGAGCTGTACCACCTGGGCAACAAGGGCTGCGTCATCATCCTGCCCGGCCGGTGCGAGTGCCTGCGCTACTCCTGCTATTTTGCCAAGCCCTACGGCGAGCTGGGCTACAGCGTCCTGGTGGTGGACCAGCGGGCCCACGGCAAGTCCCAGGGCACCTACAGCTCCGCCGGCTATCTGGAAAGCCGTGACCTGCGGGCCTGGGCGGACTTTTTGCGGAAAGAGAAGGGCTTTGACCGGCCGGTGCTCCACGGCATCTGCGTGGGCAGCGCCGGGGCCATCCTGGCCATGACCAAGCCCGGCGACCCTCTGCCCGCCAAGGCCTTTATCACCGAGGGCTGCTTCATCTCCTTCCGGGAGAGCTTTAAGCAGCATATGCTTGACCAGAAGCGGCCCCTCTTCCCGGTGCTGGACATGATCATGCTCCGCCTGTGGAAGAACACCGGCACCCTGAGCTGGCGGGAGGCGCCCTTGCGCCACGTGCCCGCCATGGAGGCCCCGGCCCTGTTCCTCTTTGGCCGGCAGGACAAATTCTCCCTGCCCAGGCAGAGCCAGCGGCTGTTTGACGCCTGCGGCAGCCGGCACAAAAAGCTGGTCTGGTTTGACAAGGGGGCCCACTCCCACCTGCGCATCAACAACCGGGAGGCCTATGACCGGGCCATCCGGGAATTTCTGACGGAACTGGAGGCAGGCTGATGAACCGAACACTGCGCGCCTACGTCCGCAAAAACTGCGAGGATCTGGCTGCCTCCCCCCACCGGCTGGAGGATATTTACGAGATCACCTTCCGCTCCAACGCCCAGGCTGTCATGGCCGAGTATGTGGAGCACTACGTCACCTGCCAAAAGACCTACGCCCAGGTGCAGGCCATGGCGGAGTCAGTCTCCGCCGGCATCTACCGGGCCATCGGGGCCACCCACGGCTACGTGGGCCTGGAGATGGAGAACTCCGTGGGCTGGATTGCCGCCTTCTGGGGCATTCTCCGCAGCGGCAACAAGCCCTATCTGGTCAACTGCCGCCACCCCAAGGCCCTGTCAGACAAGATCCTGGCCCACCTGGACATCCGCTGGGTGGTCAGCGACAAGCCCACCGCCCTCCGGGCCGAAACCCTTTTGCTGGACGACCTCCTCTCCACCCCCGCCGAGCCCCTGCCCCAGGTGTTTGAAAACGAGCTGGCCCTGTCCACCTCCGCCACCACCCTGGGGGAGACGGTCTGCTTCTACACCGGGGAGAACCTGACCAGCCAGATCCTGGACGCCCGGCAGATCCTGCTGGACTGCGACCGGATGGCCTCCTTCTACCACGGCAGGCTCAAGCAGCTGGCCTTTCTGCCCTTCTATCACATTTTCGGCCTGTTTGCGGTGTACCTGTGGTTCTCCTTCTTCGGCCGCAGCTTTGTCTTTCTGCCGGACTACAGCCCGGAGACCATTCTGCGCACCGTCCGGGAGTTTGAGGTGACCCATATCTTTGCCGTGCCCCTGCTGTGGCACACCCTGGCCGACCAGGTGCGCCGCCAGGCCCGCCGCCAGGGCAAAGAGCGGACCCTGGACCGGGGGCTGAAGCTCTGCACCGCCCTGCAGAATCTCTGGCCCGGGCCCGGGCTGTGGCTGTCCCGGCGGCTGATGGGCCGGGTGACCCGGCAGGTCTTCGGCCCCAGCGTGCAGTTTTGCATCAGCGGCGGCTCCTGCCTGCGGCAGGACGCCCTGTATCTGGTGGGGGGCCTGGGCTACCCCCTGTATAACGGCTACGGCATGAGCGAGACGGGCATCACCTCGGTGGAGCTCCGGTCCCGGCCCAAATACCGCAACCGCAACGCCATCGGCAGGCCCCTGGCCTCCGTCCGCTACCGGATCGGCGAGGGGGGCACCCTGGAGATTGCCGGGGCCAGCCGCAGCACGGCCCTCATGGTCAACGGCCTGCGCCGGCCCACCCCGGACTGGCTGGACAGCGGCGACGTGGCCCAATGCCAAAACGGCGACTACTATGTCCGGGGCCGCCTGGGGGACCGGGTCATCGGCGAAAACGGGGAGAACATCGACCCCGACCTGCTGGAGCACCACTTCTCCCTGCCCGGCTGCCGGGAGCTCTGCATCCTGGGTCTGGAGGAGGACGGCCGCGAGACCCTGACCCTGGTGGCAAGGGTGTCCCCCTATCTGCCCGCCCCGGGCCTGGCCCGGCTGGTGGACGCCGCCTACGCCCAAAACAGCCGCCTGCCCTCCGCCCAGCAGGTGCAAAAATTTTATCTCACCCACGATCCCCTTGCCCCCGAGACCGCCGTCAAGGTGGGCCGCAGCTGGCTGCGCCGGGCGGTGCAGACCGGGGCCGTGACCCTGCTGCCCTTTGTCCGGCCCGAGACCGACGACACTGCCCCGGCCCTGAACCCGGCCCTGGCGGAGAAGGTCCGCGCCCTGGCGGCGGCGGCCATGGGCCTTGACCCCGCCCGGGTGGGGGACGACGACCACTTCACCCAGGACCTGGGCTGCTCCAGCCTGCAGTATTTCTCCCTGCTCACCCGGCTGAAGGAGACCTTTGACCTGCCCCCCGAGGCAGCCGCCGGCTGCTACACCCTGCGCCAGGTCTGCGCCTGCCTGGAAAAGGAGCTGATGGAATGAGAAAGCACCCCTTCAACCTGCCCCTGATCCTGTTCACCAAGCTGGTGGGCTGGCCCGGGGCCCTGCTGCTGTTCAAGCCCCGGCTGTATTATGAAGACAAGGCCGTCCAGGGCCGCCGGCTGGGCAAGGGGACCGTTCTCATGTCCAACCACCGGAATCTGCTGGACTTTGTCCTGTACGAAACCGTGTTTTTTGACCGGAACATCCGCTTTTTGATGGCGGAGGTCCTCTTTGGCAAGGGGAAGCTGATGTCCTGGCTGCTCTACGGCTTTGGGGGCATCTACGTGAACCGGGACGCCATGGACTTCTCCTTTGTCACCGAGTCGGTGGACTGGCTCCGCCGGGGGGGCATTGTGGGCATCTTCCCGGAGGGCCGGCTGCCCGTGCCCGGGGAGCACCACCCCTACGCCCCCAGCACCGCCCTGATCGCCCTGCGGGCCGGGGCCAAAATCATCCCCGTGGTCACCGACGGGGTCTACGGCCCCCTGCGCCGGACCTCGGTGCTCATCGGCAAGCCCCTGTCTCTGCACGAGCTCACCGACCAGCCCAACCCCTCCGGGGCGGAGCTGGAACGGCTCTCCGCCCTGCTGGAGGCACACAACAACGGCCTGCTAAAGCTGCTGGCGGCCAAAAAGGAGGGCCGGGCATGAGCTTTTCCTGGCATAATCCCCTGGACTATCTGCTGCTGGACCTGCCCCGGCTGTTCTGCGCGCCCCTGCTGCTGGTGTTCCGGCTGCGGCGGCTGGGGCTGGACGGCAAGCCCTGGCGCCGGCGTCTGAAGGGCGGGGCCATTGTGGTGGGCAACCACACCTCCTTTGCCGATCCCTTTGTGGCCTACGCGGCCTTCTGGTACCGCCGGATGTTCTATCTGGCGGGAGAGCTGGTGATGCAGGGCAGGGTGCGGACCCTGGCCCTGCAAAAGGCCGGCTGCATCCGCATTGACCGCAACATCTCCGACATTGAGGCCGTCCGGCAGAGCGTGGACGTGCTACGCCACGGCAAGCTGCTTTCCATGTTCCCGGAGGGGGCCATCCAGCACTCCGACCGGGTGGAGAGCTTCAAGGCCGGGGTGATTCTCATCGCCCTGCAGGCCGGGGTGCCCATTGTGCCCACCTACACCCGCAGGCCCAAGCACTGGTACAACCGCCGCCGGTACGTGATCGGCGAACCCATCGACTGTAAAACCCTGCTGCCCGGCCCCTTCCCCTCGGCACCCGCCCTGGAGCAGGCCGCCGAGACCCTGCGCCGGCAGATGCGCCGCTGCCAGGAGGTCTTTGAGGCGGCGGAAAAGGAGTAACGTATGGACCGTATTTCCGAACTCAAGCCCCTGCTGTCCCAGGTGATGGGACAGGATCTGAGCCAGACCGAAATTCTGCCCACCCACCGCCTGCGGGAGGACGTGGGGCTCAACTCCATCGGCCTGCTGTACATGGCCCTGGCCATGGAGAACCACTACCACATCCGCTTTGACAACAAGGACATCACCCGCCTGACCACCGTGGCGGACGTGCTGACGGTGCTGACGGAGAAGCTGGGATGAGGCGTCCGGCGGGCAGACCCCTGGGGCCCTGGGCCGCGGGGCTGTGCTTTGTGCTGCTCAGCCTGGGCATTCTGGTGTTTACCACCGCCCTGCAGGCGGGCTCGGTGCTGCGCACCCTGGGCAACTATCTGCGCCAGCCCCTGCTGCTGGGGCTGAATCTGCTGCCCATCGCGGCGGTGCTGGCCCTGCTGTGGGGCCTGCTGGGCAACCTGTTCTGGGCGGGCAGCGCCACGTCGCTGCTGTTTCATCTGCTCAGCCTGACAAACCTGATCAAGATCGAGGGCCGCAAGGACCCCCTGGTACCCGCAGACTTCGGCCTGATCACCGAGGCCCTGGAGGCCACCGGGGAATACCGGCTGAATCTGCATCTGCCGTACCTGGCGGTGATCCTGGCGGTGGCGGTGCTGCTGGCCCTGGCGGGCAGGCGCTGGCGGGCCCGGCCCAAGCCCCCGGTTCGGGCGCTGCTGGCGGTGGCCGCCGCGGGGCTGATGACCCTGGGCATGTGTACCTTTTACCCCAGCAAGACCCTGTATTCCGACCTGGTCCGGGGGGTGGAGGGGCTCACCGAGGGCAACGTGCCCAAGGTCTTTGACGAGACCGGCTTTGTCTACTGCTTTGTTCACAACCTGCGTCTGTACCAGGTGGAGCGGCCCGAGCACTATGACCGCGCCCAGGCCGCACAGTGGAGCCGGGCCCCTGCCGACGCGGAGACTCCCGCCCTGCTGCCGGACGTGATTTTCATCCAGTGCGAGGCCTTCAGCGGCCTCTATCACGCCCCGGTCTTTGCCTATCCCGAGGGGCAGAACCCCATGGCGGCCTATGACCGGGTCTGCGGGTCAGACCGGGCCGTCTCCGGCCGGATCGTGGTGTCCAACTACGGCGCCGGCACCGCCAACACCGAGTTTGACGTCCTGACCGGGATGCAGACCAATATGCTCTCCGCCACCCCCAGCTCCGCCTTCCGCATGGTGCATAAAAACACGCCCACCCTGGCCCGCAGCTTTGCCCGGCTGGGCTATGAGGGGTATTTCATGCACCCGGGCCAGCGCTGGTTTTACAACCGGGAGAGCGTCTATCACTACCTGGGCCTGGACGACCAGGTCTTTCTGGACGATTTTGACAACCCCTACTGGAAGGGCAGCTTTGTCTCCGACCAGAGCTTTCTTGCCCGGCTGGAGCAGGACTATCAGGCCCATCTGGCCCAATCCGAGGCGCCCTGGTTCGCCTTTACCGTGACGATCCAGAACCACCAGGCCTATCCCTGGAGCAAGTATTCCGAAACCCTGCCCCCTGCGCCGATCTCCGTGCCGGTGTCTGACCAGACCCTGGAGGCCGCCTCGGTCTATGCCCAGGGCATCCGGGATTCCGCCGGCATGCTGGAGCAGCTGACCCAGTACCTTGACGGCCTGGACCGGCCGGTGCTGGTGGTGTTCTGGGGCGACCATCTGCCGGCCCTGGGCAGCGGCTTTGACGTCTGGAGAGAGCTGGGCCTGGACATCGGCAACGAGTCTGACCTGTCCTGGGCCATGGACACCTATACCACGCCCTTTGTGATCTGGGAGAACCGGGCCCTGGCTGAGGCGCTCCCCCTGTCTCCGGACCGCCTGGAGCTGCCGGCGGACGGCAGACTCAGCGACATCTACCTGGGCCAGCTGGTCTACGAGCTGCTGGGCATGGAGCATGACCCCTACTTCAACTACCTGGGGCAGGCCCGCAGGGTGCTGCCGGTGCTGAATCTGGGCCGCTACGCCCTGCCGGACGGCACCCTCACCACCGCCCTGACCCCCGCCCAGCAGGCGGTGGAGGAGAAGCTGGACTGCTGGGAGTACTACCGCATCACCGAGCCCATGGAGGACTGAGCCGTGGCCCGGGAATATCTGTCCTCGCCCATCGGCCTGCTGGTGCTGGAGGCCAACGACCGGGCCGTCACCCGGCTGGCCCCGGCGGAGGCAGAGGGCCCGGCCTGTCCCTCTGCGCTGACGCAGCGGGGGGCGGCCCTGCTGGCCCGGTATTTTGCCGGCGAGCGGGTGGACTTTGACCTGCCCCTGGCCCCTGGGGGCACGGCCTTTCAGCAGCGGGTGTGGCGGGCCCTGGCCCAAACCGGCTGGGGGGAGACCACCACCTACGGGGCCCTGGCGGCGGCGGCAGGGGCGCCGGGAGCCGCCCGGGCGGTGGGCAACGCCCTGGGCCGCAACCCGATTTTGATTCTGATCCCCTGCCACCGGGTGCTGGCCGCCCACGGTCTGGGCGGCTTTGCCCACGGCCCGGCAGCCAAAGCCACCCTCCTGACCCTGGAGGCAGGGGGGAAGGAATGAAGAAATGAAGACGGCCCGGCGGCCTGATGAAGTCGGCTGCGCCTGATTTGTGTACACGCTCTTCCGTAGCGGCC
>DFIE01000162.1 GCA_002372735.1 Clostridiales bacterium UBA3705 | reverse complement strand
ATCGTTTTATTGCAGCTCAGTATTACAGCTGGCTCTTGTACAGCTCGATGATCTCTTCCACGCTGGTGTCGCGGGGGTTGCCCGGGCAGCAGGCGTCGGCAAAGGCGGACTCGGACAGGAAGCGGATGTCCTCCTCCTTGAGGATGCCGTGGAGATTGGCGGGGATGCCCACGTCGGCGGAGAGCTTCTTCACCGCGGCGATGGTGGCGTCGGCGGCCTCGGCGTCGGTCATACGGTCAATGCCGGCGACCTCCATGGCCTTGCCCACGGCGCGGTAGCGCTCGCCGGCGGCGGGCTTGTTGTATTCCAGACCCACCGGCAGCAGGATGGCGCAGGCCACACCGTGGGGGGTGTCATACAGGGCGGACAGGCCGTGGGCCATGGAGTGGACAATGCCCAAGCCCACGTTGGAGAAGCCCATGCCGGCGATGTACTGGCCCAGGGCCATGCCCTCACGGCCCTCGGGGGTGTTGGCCACGGCGCCGCGCAGGTTGGCGGCAATCAGCCGGATGGCCTCCAGGTGGAACATATCGGAGATGGCGCAGTGGCCCTTGGTGATGTAGCCCTCAATGGCGTGGGTCAGGGCGTCCATACCGGTGGCGGCGGTGAGGCCCTTGGGCATAGAGGCCATCATGTCGGGGTCTACCACGGCGATCTCGGGGATGTCGTTGGTGTCCACGCAGACGAACTTGCGCTTCTTTTCCACGTCGGTGATGACGTAGTTGATGGTGACCTCCGCGGCGGTGCCGGCGGTGGTGGGCACGGCGATGGTGAACACGGCGTGCTTCTTGGTGGGGGCCACGCCCTCCAGGGAGCGGACGTCGGCGAACTCGGGGTTCTCGATGATGATGCCGATGGCTTTGGCGGTGTCCATGGAGGAGCCGCCGCCGATGGCGATGATGCAGTCGGCCTCGGCAGCCTTAAAGGCGGCCACACCGTTCTGTACGTTTTCGATGGTGGGGTTGGGCTTGATGTCGCTGTAGACGCTGTAGGCAAAGCCGGCGGCATCCAGCAGGGCGGTGACCTTTTGGGTCACGCCAAACTTGAGCAGGTCCGCGTCAGAGGTGACAAAGGCCTTTTTGTAGCCGCGCTTGGTCAGCTCGGGCACGATGTTTTCGATGGCGCCATGGCCGTGGTAGGAGATGGTGTTCAGAACAATGCGATCTGCCATAAAGAATGACCTCCAAATATATATTTTGTCGCGGACATTATAGCACAGCTGACAGCAAAAAGTTTGAACAGTTTGTGAATATGCGGTGTAGTCTGGCCGGGCGTGAATTTCCTCTTGCGTAACAGGTCGATTGGTGCTATAATAAGTAAAACTATGCGAGTAAGACCAAGTTTTTTCCGGCGAAAGGTTCCGATTTTCCGCCGGACGGAGGGAATCGATATGATCAACAAAAACGTATGTCCCAACTGCGGGCAGCTCTACGACACCACCCTGGCCAAGTGCCCCCTGTGCGGCACCGCCCCCCAGGTGGTAGAGGCGGAGACCGGCGTCCAGCGTCGCCGCATCACCGAGGCCGAGCGTCGGCAGCGCCGGGCCGAGCGGAAGGAGGCCGAGCAGGAGGCCCGCCGCCGCCAAAAGGACGAGCAGCTGCTCCGGGATGCCGAGGAGGAGCGCCTCTTTGAAGAGGCCGAGGCCGCCCGCAAGCAGGAGAAGCTCCGCAAAAAGATGGAAAAGAAGGCCCAAAAGGATCTGAAGGCCGGCCGCACCCCCGTGGCCGCCCCCGCCGCGCCGGAGCCCGCGCCCCAGCCCGACGAGACCCCGCTGGTTCCCCGCCGGGCAGCCACCCCTGCCCCTGCCAAGGTGACCCGTCCGCCCCAGCCGGAGCCCAGGCCCGCCAAGGACCGGGGCCGTGTGCCCAGGGGGCTGCTGGTGTTCAGCACCCTGCTGCTGCTGCTCACCCTGGCCATCGGCGGCAGCTACCTGGCCTGGAAGACCAAGCTGCTGGACATCCCCATCTATGACAAGCTGCTGGAGTACCGCGACCAGGCCCAGCAGATCCCCGAGACCACTGCCGCCCCCACCGAGACCACCCAGGCCACCGTGGCCTGCAAGGCCGTGGTACTCAGCGAGCAGAGCCTGACCTTTACCGAGGCCGGCCAGACCACCCAGCTGGTTGCCACCCTGGAGCCTGCCGACTGCACCGACCCGGTCACCTTTGCCTCCAGCGACGAGACCGTGGCCAAGGTGGGCAGCACCGGCGTGGTCACCGCCGTGGGCAGCGGCTCCGCGGTGATCACCGTCACCTGCGGGGAGATCACCGCCCAGTGCGCCGTCACCTGCACCCTGCCCGAGACCACTGAGGCCCCTGCCGACACCCAGGCGGCGGGCTTCCGGATGCGCCAGGACGATATCACCTTCTTTGAAGCCGGCGAGAGCACCGTCCTGCTGCTGGACAACCTGCCCGAGGGCGCCCAGGTGGAGTGGGCCTCCCAGGACGAGAGCATTGCCACCGTTGACAGCGACGGCCACGTCACCGCCGTAGGCAAGGGCACCACCAACGTCACCGCCACGGTGGACGGGGTGAGCGCCACCTGCATTGTGCGCTGCAACTTCCGCGAGTGATTCACCGCCCCTCGGGGCGTGGCAATTGAGAAAAGGAGAGAATGACCATGACCTATTGCAGAAAATGCGGTGCTGAGCTGCGGGACGGGGTCAGCTTCTGCAACAGCTGCGGCGCCCGGGTAGAGGCCGCCGCACCGTCCTACGGCGAAAGCCGCGCACCCCAGAACAACTACACCTTCCAGCCTGCATCCGCCCCTGCCCCCGCCCCGGCCCAGCCGGTGTACGCCCCCCAGGTCAACGTGATCCAGCAGCCCGAGCCTGTCACCTCCGCCGGTGCCTGGTTTGGCTGGCTGATGCTGCTGTCTGTGCTGCCGCTGATCGGCACCATCATCATGTTCAGCAGCACCAAGGGCTCCACCAAGAACTTTGCCAAGCTGCAGCTGATTTTCCAGATCATTGCCATTGTCATTGCGGTGATCGTGATTATCATCATTGCGGCCATGGGCGGCAGCCTGATGCGAGAAATCGAGCGCGCCTTCTGAGTGATCCCACCAAAGCCTGCCCCCCAGGGGGCGGGCTTTGCCATTTTCAAGGCCGGCATACAAATTCAGATTCCCGGGCAGGTCTCTGCCCGGCAGGAGAGGAGGGCCCCGGATGGGCGAAGCCTTAACCCGCAAGCTCCTGCGGTCGCATCTGGTCTCCGGGCAGATGCTTCCCGGGGAGGAGATCTTTGTCCGGGTGGACCAGACCCTGACCCACGACATCAACGCCGTGATGACCTACCTGGCCTTTGAGGCGGTGGGCCTGCCCAGGGTGCGCACCCGGTGCAGCGTCAGCTATCTGGACCACAATCTGCTTTACGTCAACAGCATGACCCCGGACGACCACATCTATCTCCAGTCCGCTGCCCGGCGCTACGGCGTCTGGCTCTCCCGGCCCGGCAACGGCGTCTGCCACGCGGTGCACATGGCCCGCTTCGGCAAGCCCGGGGCGCTGGCCATGGGCGGCGACAGCCACACCCCCCACGGCGGGGCCATCGGTATGCTCTGCATCGGGGTGGGGGGCATGGACGTGGCCGCGGCCATGACCGGGGTGCCCATGGGGCTGAAAATGCCCAAAATCGTCCGGGTCCGGCTCACCGGCCGGCTGGCTCCCGGGGTGAACGCCAAGGAGGTCATTCTGGAGCTGCTCCGCCGGCAGACGGTGAAGGGCGGCCTGGGCAAGGTGTACGAGTACGTGGGCCCCGGGGTACAGACCCTGGAGGTGCCCCAGCGGGCCACCATTGCCAACATGGGGGCGGAGCTGGGGGCCACCAGCTCCATCTTCCCGGCGGACGAGCAGGTGCGGCGCTTTCTCACCGCCCAGGGCCGGCCGGAGGACTATCTCCCCCTGCTGCCGGACCCGGACGCGGAATACGACGAGACCATTGACCTGGATCTCAGCACCCTGGGCCCGCTGATGGCCTGCCCCCACCTGCCTGACAACGTCCGCCCCCTGGCAGAGGTGCCAAAAAAGAAGGTGCAGCAGGTGTTCATCGGCTCGTGCACCAACACCAGCTATGCCGACGTGGCCAAGGCGGCGGAGGTGCTCCGGGGCCGGCGGGTGCACGAGGACGTCCAGTGCACCCTGGGCCTGGCCTCCCGGCAGACCTACCGGGAGCTGCTGCGGGACGGGTATCTGGACATTCTGGTGCAGGCCGGGGTCCGGATCCTGGAGATCGCCTGCGGCCCCTGCTGCGCCATCGGCCAGACGCCGCCCACCAACGGGGTGGCGGTGCGCACCTCCAACCGGAACTTCAAGGGCCGGGCCGGCAATCCCACGGCGGAGATCTACCTGGTCAGCCCGGAATCCGCGGCGGCCACGGCGGTGATGGGCACCTTTGC
Source organism: Clostridiales bacterium UBA3705 (assembly GCA_002372735.1). The sequence goes on along the minus strand of DFIE01000162.1, from coordinate 2,229 downwards.
CACCGCGGCGGAGGTCATGGGCCCCGGGGTGGAGCGGCTTGGCCGCATCACCGAGCCGGAGACCTATCTGACCGACGACGGCCTCCTTCTGCCGCCCCTGCCGCCGGAGGAGGCGGCCCGGGTGGAGCTTGTGCGGGGGCCGAACATTCAGCCCCTGCCCCTGCCGGAGATTCCCGGCCCGGTGCTGCAGGCGCCGGTGAGTCTGAAGACCCTGGACCACGTCTCCACAGACGACATCACCCCGGCCAGCGCGGAGTTCTCCTCCATGCGCTCCAACATCCCGCTGATGAGCCGGTACTGCTTCCACCGCTACGCGCCGGACTTTGCGGCCCGGGCCAAGGCCCTGGGCAGCAGCATCATCGTGGGCGGGGAGAACTACGGCCAGGGCTCCTCCCGGGAGCACGCGGCCATCAACCCCATGTATCTGGGGGTCCGGTGCGTGATTGCCAAGTCCATTGCCCGGATTCACAAGGGCAACCTGGTCAACCACGGGGTGATCCCCATGCTCTTTGCAAGCAAGGAAGACTACGACCGGGTGGCCCAGGGGGACGCCCTGCGGATCGAGAATCTGCGGCAGCAGCTGCCCACCGGCCGGGTGCGGGTGTGGAATCTGACCCGGGGGTACGAATTCGAGACGGTGCTGGACCTGACGGCCCATGAGATCGAGATCCTGCTCTCCGGCGGCCGCCTGCGCCACCTGCAGGCCCTCCTGGCCCGGCAGTCGGGGGATTGACGGCCGGGCAATTGCGGAACAGGCAATCGGGCAGGGGGTTCTCCCGTTCTCCGGCTGCCCGTTGGCTGCATTCTGAGTGAGGTGCAATCAAAAATGTTACGAATCCTGTTTGTCTGCCACGGCAACATCTGCCGGTCGCCCATGGCGGAATTTATCATGGCGCAGCTGGTGCGTCAGGCGGGGCTGGAGGGGCGCATTGCCGTGGCCTCGGCGGCCACCTCCACCGAGGAGATCGGCAACCCGGTGTATCCTCCCGCCAGGGCGATCCTGGCCCGGCACGGCATCTCCTGCGCCGGCAAGCGGGCGGTGCAGCTGCGCCGGGCCGATTACGACCGGTATGATCTGCTCATCGGCATGGACCGGTGGAATCTGCGCAATATGCTGCGGATTCTGGGCAGCGATCCGGCGGGAAAGGTCCGCCTGCTGCTGCCTGACCGGGAGGTGGCCGACCCCTGGTACACCGGCGACTTTGAAACCGCCTGGGACGACATCCACCGGGGCTGCCTGGCCCTGCTGGAGGAGCTTTCCCCTGCCCCCGCTGACCGCCTCCCCGGCGACCCCCCCTCCCGCCGGCGATAGTGATTGATTTTTTGCGGATTCTTGCGTATAATAAGCACAACCAACGCCAAACGGGGAGGTGTGCGGCATGGAGCAGCGGTGCTGCCTGGCCATTGACCTGAAGTCCTTCTACGCCTCCGTGGAGTGCGCCCAGCGGGGGCTGGACCCCATGGGCACCCATCTGGTGGTGGCAGACGAAAGCCGCACTGACAAAACCATCTGCCTGGCCGTGTCCCCCTCCCTGCGGGCCTACGGCATCCCCGGCCGGGCCCGGCTCTTTGAGATCCGGGAAAGGGTCCGCCAGATCAACCGGCGGCGGCAGCTCCGGGCCCCGGGAGGGCAGTTTACCGGCAGCTCCTGTGACGTGCAGGCGCTGGAGCGCAACCCCGCCCTGGCCCTGGACTTTTTGGTCGCCCCGCCCCAGATGCAGCACTATATGGACACCAGCGCCGGCATCTATCAGATCTATCTGCAGTTTGTCGCCCCGGAGGACATCCACGTCTACTCTATCGACGAGGTCTTTCTGGAGCTCACCCACTACCGCCGCACCTACTCCGACACCCCCCGGCAGCTCGCCACCCGGATCATGGGGGAGATCTAACGCCGCACCGGCATCACAGCCACCTGCGGCATCGGCACCAATCTCTACCTGTGCAAGGTGGCCATGGACATCCTGGCCAAGCACGCCGAGCCGGACGAGCACGGCGCCCGCATCGCCCAGCTGGACGAGATGGGCTACCGCACCCGGCTGTGGGACCACCAGCCCCTCACCGACTTCTGGCGGGTGGGCCCGGGCTACGCCAAAAAGCTGGCCTCCGTGGGCCTGCACACCATGGGGGACATCGCCCGCTGCAGCCTGGGCCGGCCGGACCAGTACCACAACCCGGCCCTGCTCTACCGGCTCTTCGGGGTCAATGCCGAGCTGCTCATCGACCACG
>DFIE01000037.1 GCA_002372735.1 Clostridiales bacterium UBA3705 | reverse complement strand
TCGCCCACCATGGCCACCTTGCCGTGCTCCGCCAGGCGGCGGATCACCGCCTCTTTGCCGTCGGGCAGCACGCCGGAGACCACCTCGTCCACACCGGCCTGGGCGCCGATGGCCTGGGCGGTGCGCCGGTTGTCGCCGGTGAGCATCACCACATGGATGCCCATGTTTTTCAGCTCCCGGATGGCCTGGGAGCTGTCCTCTTTGATCACGTCCGCCACGGCGATCATACCCGCCAGCCTTCCGTCCCGGGCGAAGAGCAGGGGCGTTTTGCCCTGGCCTGCCAGCTCCTCCGCCTGGCGGAGCAGCGCATCCGGCACCCGGACGCTGCGCCGCAGATAGGCGACGCTGCCGCCCAGAAGGGTCTGCCCGTCCAGCTTGGCGCTCAGGCCGTTGCCGGGCAGGGCCCGGAACTCGGTCACCGGCCGGGCAGTCAGGCCCCTGGCCTCCGCCTCGGCCACCACGGCCCTGGCAAGGGGGTGCTCGCTGCGGATCTCCAGGGCGTGGGCCAGGCGGAGCAGCTCTTCCTCTTCACAGCCGGGGGCGGGGATCAGATCTGTCACCGCTGGCTCGCCCTTGGTGATGGTGCCGGTTTTATCCAGGGCCACAATCTGCACCCGGCCGGTGTGCTCCAGGCTGACGGCGGTTTTGAACAGCACGCCGTTTTTGGCCCCCACGCCGTTGCCCACCATAATGGCCACCGGCGTGGCAAGTCCCAGTGCGCAGGGGCAGGAGATCACCAGCACCGCAATGCCCCTGGACAGGGCGTAGCCCAGACTCCGGCCGCCGATCAGCCAGGCCGCGGCGGTGACCAGGGCAATGCCGATGACCACCGGCACAAACACCCCGGAAACCCGGTCCGCAACCTTGGCGATGGGGGCCTTGGTGGCGGCGGCGTCGCTGACCATCCGGATGATTTTGCTGAGGGTGGTGTCCTCCCCCACTCGGGTGGCCCGGCAGCGGAGAAAGCCGGATTGGTTCAGGGTGGCGGCGGAGACCGGATCCCCCTGGGCCTTGTCCACGGGGATGCTCTCGCCGGTGAGGGCCGCCTCGTTCACGGCGCTCTCCCCCTCCAGCACCACGCCGTCTACGGGGATGCTCTCCCCGGGGCGGACCACAAACACGTCCCCGGCAACCACCTGCTCAATGGGCAGCTGGGTCTGCCGGCCGCCCCGCTCCACCACGGCGGTCTTGGGGGCCAGCTTCATCAGCCCCTTCAGCGCGTCGGTGGTGCGGCCCTTGGACTTGGCCTCCAGCAGCTTGCCCACGGTGATCAGGGTGACGATCATGGCGGCGGACTCAAAGTTGAAGTTCATCATGTCCGCCAGCACCGCATCCTGATTGCCGTCTACCACCGAGCGGGTCATGCGGAAGAGGACAAAGACGCTCCAGGCAAAGCTGACGCCGGAGCCCAGGGCCACCAGGGTGTCCATATTGGGAGCCCGGTGCCACAGGCTTTTGAAGCCGTTGACAAAGAACTTTTTGTTGATCAGCATGACCACCGCCGCCAGCAGCAGCTGGGCCAGGCCCATGGCCACATGGTTGTTCTCAAAAAAGCCCGGCAGCGGCCAGCCCAGCATCATGTGCCCCATGGACAGGTACATCAGCGGGGCCAGCAGGCACAGAGAGCTGATCAGCCGCCGGCGCAGCACAGGGGTCTCCCGGTCGGCCAGGGGATCCTCCCGGGGGGCGTCGGCCCGGGCCTGGGCGTTTTTGGCGCTGGCGCCATAGCCCGCCTGCTCCACCGCGGCAATGATCGCCTCCGGGGCGGCAGTGCCCTCCACCCCCATGGAGTTGGTGAGCAAGCTCACCGCGCAGGAGGTCACCCCCGGCACGGCGGAAACCGCCTTTTCCACCCGGGCGCTGCAGGCTGCGCAGCTCATCCCGGTTACCAGATATTGTTCCATACGCGCCTCCTATTTCATCAGCTTTTGCAGCACCCTGACCAGCTCATCCACGGTCTCGTCCCTGCCGTCACGGATGTCCTCGGCCACGCAGCTTTTGATGTGGCAGGCCAGGAGCTCTTTGTTAAAGCTGTTCAGCGCGCTGGTGACCGCAGAGACCTGCACCAGGATGTCCGGGCAGTAGGCGTCGTTTTCCACCATCTTTTGGATGCCCCGAATCTGCCCCTCCGCCTTGCGCAGACGGGTGAGCAGCTGCTTCTGCTGCTCGGGGGTGCGTTTCTTTTTTCGCTGGCCGCAATGGGGACAGCTGTGTTCTTGTTCCATTGGGGACTCCTTTCAGTTTACCCCCGGGGGGTATTTTCTATACCGGATTATATACCCTCCCGGGGTATTTGTCAAGAGAATTTGCAAAAAAAGCACGCCGCAAAACCATCGTTTTGCGGCGTGCATCGGGTTTGGGGGTCAGTCTCTGTCCCAGTTGTGCCAGACGTTCTGGACGTCGTCGTCGTCCTCCATGGCATCCAGGAGCTTTTCCATGTTCTTGATGTCCTCTTCGTTGTCCAGCTTTTTGTACTCGCTGGGCACCTGCTCGATCTGGGCGGAGGCAAAGGTGTACTTCTTGCCCAGGGCATCGGCCACGGCGTTGAAATCGTCGGGGGTGGTATAGACGGTGAAGCAGTCCTCTTCGGCCTCGAAGTCGTCGGCGCCGGCATCCATGGCGTCCATCATGACCTCGTCCTCTTCGTAGTCCTCGTCCTCGTTGTCGATGACCAGCACGCCCTTCTTAGTGAAGTTCCAGGCCACGCAGCCGGAGGCGCCCATATTGCCGCCGAACTTGTCAAAGTGGTGGCGGACGTTGCCCGCGGTACGGTTGCGGGAGTCGGTCATGGTTTCAACGATGACGGCAATGCCGCTGGGGCCGTAGCCCTCATAGGTGATGGACTCGTAGTTGTCGCCGCTGCCGGCGCCGGCCGCCCGCTCAAGCACACGCTTGATGTTGTCGTTGGGCATGTTGGCAGCCTTGGCCTTGGTGATGATGGTGGCCAGGCGGGAGTTGTTGTTGGGGTCGGTGGAGCCGCCGCCCTCTTTCACCGCCACGATCATCTCCTTGGCGATCTTGGTGAAGGCAGCCGCGCGCTTGGCGTCCTGCGCGCCCTTGGTCTTTTGAATGTTATGCCACTTGGAGTGTCCGGACATTGATAATTCATCCCTTCTGTTTTTGTTCTAACTGAAATATTCTATCACAGGATTTTGGATTGTGCAACTGTTTTCTTTACAAAAACCGGATGCAGTCCCCATGGTCCGCCAGCACGACCTCCACGGTGGGGAAGCGCTCTGCCAGGAAGGCCTGCAGCATGGCGCAGACCGGGTTTTCGGTTTCAAAGTGGCCGGCGTCAAGCAGATTCAGCCCCAGCACCGCGGCGTCACAGAACTGGTGATATTTGAGATCCGCAGTGACAAAGGTGTCGCAGCCGGCAGCGGCCACCCGGTCCATAAACTCTCCGCAGGCGCCGCCGCCCACTGCCACCCGGCGCACAGGCTTGCCGCCGTCGGCATAGCGCAGGCCGGGGCAGCCCAGGGCCTGCTTCACATGGGCCGCAAAGCCCGGCAGCGAGGAAGGCGCGACCTCCCCCATCCGGACCAGGCCGGCGGTCTCCCCGTCCGCCAGGATTTCAACGTGATGTAAACCCAGTGTCCGGGCCAGCACGTCGTTCACGCCCCCGGGGACGCAGTCCAGGTTGGTGTGCATGGAGATCACGGCAATGCCCTGCTCCAGGTACGTCAGCAGGGTGCGGGTGTGGGGGTCGGCGTCGGTGACGTGCTTTGGGGCGTGGAAGATCACCGGGTGATGGGTGACCACCAGCTGGCAATCCAGGGCCTTGGCCTGGGCGGCCACGGCGTCGGTGGCATCCAGCGCCACAAGAATCCGCTGCACCTGCCGGTCCTTGCGGCCCAGAAGGAAGCCCACGTTGTCAAAGTCCTCTTTGTAAGACAGGGGCGCCAGGCGCCACAGGGCGTCTAAAATCTCTTGTACGGTCATTGGGGGTCCTCCTGTTCCCTGTTGATGGCAGCGTCCAGGGGGAGGATCTCCTCCAGGGCGTCTTGGTAATAGCGGATTCTCTCCCGGTCCGCCGGGTCTGCGGATTGGGAGATGCCGGAGACGGTGCGCTCCAGAGCCCGGCGGACCCTGGAAAGGTATGGGCCCAGCAGCGGGTCGCCGGCCCGGCGCAGGGCGGGAGAGCAGTACTGCTCCCCGGGCAGAAGGGGCCGGCCGCCGAAGGGGCGGACCTCCATGACAGTGTAGAGAAAGCCGCCGTCCCGGACCAGCCGCTCCCGGCAGATTTCCCAGCCCCACTGCCCCAGGACCCGGCGCAGGTCGTTGGCCGCGGACTGGGGCTGCAGGATCAGGGTGTAGTCTCCCCCGCTGAGCCAGGGGGCGCCTGCCAGGATGCGGGTGATCAGATCCCCGCCCATGCCGGCCAGCACCAGGGTCTGGAAGCTGCCGGGGGCGAGGCGGGCCAGGCCGTCGGACTGCACAAAGCACATCCGGTCCTGCACCCCATAGAGGGCGGCGTTGGCCCGGGCGGAGGCGAGGGGCTTTTCCCGCAGGTCTGCGGCAATGACCCGGTCGCAGCGGTTTCGCCGCAGCAGATGGATGCCCAGATAGCCGTGGTCAGTGCCCACGTCGGCCACCGTTTGGCAGGGGGAGATCAATTCGGCGCAGAGCTGCAGCCGCTTGGAGATGGGCAGCTTCATGTCGCGGCCTCCCGGTCCGGCTGGGACAGGTGCTTCAGCACCCGGGTCTGGAGGGGAATGGCCAGCAGGAAGGTGCAGAAATCCGCCACCGGCTGGGCAATCTCCAGGCCGGTCAGCCCGAAAAGCGCGGGCAGCAGCAGGGCCATGGGAATGAGAAACAGGCCCTGCCTGGCCATGGCCAGGGCGGAGGCGCTGAACGTCCAGCCCATGGTCTGCTGGGTCATGTTAGAGGGCACCACCCAGCAGTTGACAAAGAAGGTGACACACTGGAACCGCAGAATGGTCACGGCCAGGTCCTTGACCAGGGGCTCGGCGTCCGGAAAGAGATTGACCACCCTGCCGGCAAACACCTCGCCCAGCAGCATGATCAGCAGGCACCAGGCCCCTGTCGCCTTGACCAGGAACCAGAAGGCCCGGCGCACCCGGCTGTAGAGCCCGGCGCCGTAGTTGAAGCCGCACACCGGCTGATAGCCCTGGCCCAGGCCGATGATCATATAGCTCACAGTGGTCATGATCTTGGACACCAGGCCAAAGGCGGCAATGAGAGAGGCGGAATCGATCCCCTGGGTGGCGTCCCCCACCCGGCCGGCCATATTGTTCAGCACGGTGACGGACAGGGCCGCAAAGCCCTGGCGCAGCAGTGACGGCAGCCCGCCCCGGACAATGTCCCCCAGGTTCTGCCCGGACAGGCGGATCCGCTTGGGGTGGATGCGCAGGTTGTCCCCCCGGAAGGTGCCGGCGAGCAGCACAAAGAAGCCCACCGTCTGGCTGATGGCAGTGGCCAGGGCGGCGCCTTCGGCATTCATGTGCAGAACCTTGATGAAAATGGGGTCCAGCACCACGTTCAGCACCGCGCCGCTGACCACGCCCACCATGGCATACACCGCGTTGCCCTGGAACCGGAGCTGATTGTTCAGGCAGAAGGAGCAGGTCATAAAGGGGGCGGCGGCAAAGATCCAGCGCAGATAGGCCACGGCGTGGGGGAGAAAGGCCTCTTTGGCCCCTAAGAGCCGCGCGATGGGCACGGCAAAAAGCTCGCCCACCGCCAGGATGACCAGCCCCACCACCGCCGCCAGGAACAGCCCCGTGGCCGCCAGCTCTGAGGCCCGGCGGACATCCTGCTTGCCCAGCAGCCGGGAGATGGTATTGGCGGAGCCCTGGCCCACAAAGAAGCCGAAGGCCTGGATCAGCGCCATAATCGAAAAGGCCACCGAAACTGCCGCCACCGAGAGGGTGCCCTCCCGGCCGCCGATGGTGCTGACAAAATAGGTATCCGCCAGGTTGTAGGCTGCGGTGACCAGCATACTGGCAATGGTGGGCACAGACAGCTTTAAAATGAGCCGCTCCACCGGGGTGGTGGTCATGCGGACGTATTTTTCATGCCGCCGGTCCGGTCGTTGATTGTTCATAGGTTCTCCTTACAAAAAAGAACGGGGCGCTTGAGGCGCCCCGTCTGCCATTACTGATTTGCCTCGTCAAAGGAATTGAGGTGCTTGAGGAACTCGTCCACGTCCACGCCGTGGACGGCGCAGGCCTCTTCCACGGTCTCTCCCCGGGAAGCGGGGCAGCCCAGGCAGTGCATGCCGATGGCCATAAACAGAGGAGCGGTCTCGGGGGCGATGTCCAGCACGTCACCGATAATGGTATCTTTTTCGATCTTTGCCATTTGATTGGCCTCCTTCGCAGTAATCTACCCAGCATTATACTAGGTTTATCTGAAGAAATCAACTGTTTTCTTCTCTATTTTGCGGCAAACCCCTCAAAAATAATCAGATTGTCCTCCTCCAAAAGCTGGGTGGCATCCCGCTGGCTGCGAACCGTCCAGATAAAGCCCTGCACGCCCCACAGCTTTTTGCAAAGCGCCGGCGCCAGGTCGAACCGGTCTTCCATTTTATAGGCGATAAAGTCCGGCCGGGTGAGGAAGTTGAACATCATGTTGGAGAACAGAACCGCCTGGCCCCAGGACAGGCCGCACCGGTCCTTTATGAAGTTGCAGGACAGCTGGCCCCGGACGATTTCCGGGTGGTGCCTGCGCAGCCAGTACAGCACCCGGGGGTCAAAGGACTCCATGCAGAAGGTGATCTCGGGGTGCTGCCGGAGCTGGTTGCAGACCTTTCTTGTGAGCTCCTGGTAGTTGCCGTTGTCGGTTTTGATTTCGATGACCAGGGGGGTCTTGCCGTCAAAGATGGGCAGAACCTCCTCCAGGTAGGGCACCTTCTCCTTGGTGCCCTCCAGGCGGAGCTGGTCCAGCACCTCGGTGGTGACAGAGCTGATTTTGGCGTTGGCCCCGGTGGTGCGCTTCAGGCTCTCATCGTGCATCACCACAAGGCGTCCGTCCCGGCTCAGATGGACGTCCAGCTCGGCGCCGTAGTCGTGCTGGGCCGCCAGGCGGAAGGCTGTAAGAGAGTTCTCCGGGATGCCGGCGGCAATGGAGTGCAGCCCCCGGTGGGCGTAGTGATACTCCCCCAGTTTCCCGTGAAATCCCGCCTTCGGCTTCCGCTTGGCCATGAGACTGAGCATGTACAGACCTGACAGCAGCAGAAGCACCAGCACCAGGATAAATGCAAACCATAAAAATCCCATGCTCAGTCCTCCACATCCAGGGCCTCCAGGCCCTTTTTGGCAGTGGGCTTGTTGTCACCGTGCATGACAAAGAGCATGGTGACAAAGGCCAGGGCCACAAACACCGTGGCGTAGGGGAACAAGGTGGTCATGCCCAGCTTGTCCATGATCATGCCGGAGATCATGGGCGTGACGGTCTGGGCCGCCATGGAGGCGGTGTAGTAGAAGCCGGTGTACTTGCCCACGTCGCCGCCCCGGCAGAGCTCCACCACCATGGGGAAGGAGTTGACGTTGATGGTGGCCCAGCCGATGCCGGCCAGGGCAAACATGGCGTTCATCAGCATGGTGGGGCTGGATTCCCGCAGCACGCAGGCCACGCCGAAGGCCACCGTCAGCATCACCACGCCGGCCAGGATGGTCTTTTTCCGGCCCAGCTTGGAGGCCACAAAGCCCACCGGCAGATAGGAGAGGATGGCCGCCGCCTGGGCAATGATCAGGGTAAGATTGTAGTCCTTGTGGAGAATGTTGGAGGCGTAAACCGAGTACTTGGAGGTAACGGCGTTGTAGCCCATAAACCACAGGACAATGGAGGCCAGCAGGAAGATCAGAGACTTCCGCTCCCCGGTAGAGAGCTTGCGGGAGCCGGATTCGTCCTCGTCCTTGTCCTCAATGCCGTAGCGTCTGCTCTGCTCTTGCATCTCGCGGACGAACCGGGGCTCCTTGACCTGCCACATGAAAATGGCCAGGGCCAGCAGCATAATGCCCGCAATCACAGAGAAGTACAGGGTGTAGCTCATCAGCGAGTTGCGCACCGCGCTGGTGGCAAACACCATGCCCAGGGCCAGCACCAGGATGCCGCCGGCGCTGCCCATAAGATTGATCACCGCGTTGGCCTTGGAGCGCAGGGGCTTGATGGTCACGTCGGGCATCAGCGCCACCGCCGGGCTGCGGAAGGTGGCCATGGACACCAGCACCACCAGCAGCAGGAGCATAAACAGCACCAGCGGCACCGGGCTGTGCCGGGTGACGTTCCAGGCATAGGCCTGCCGGGCCGGGACCACATAGTTGGTATACAGCGGGTTGGTGACGGTTTTGTCCCCCTCCTGAACCTGGCTCTTCAGGGCGGAAAACTCCTCGGCGGTGAAGACTTCGGACAGGATGAACTTCTCGCCGTCAGGGGTTTGGAGGGTGGCGTCCTTCTGGGTCTCGTAGATCTCAGTGAGGGCGGCGGGGTCGTCAATGGCCGCCACCCGGGAGATGTTTTTGAGCTGGGCGTTGTCCATAAAGCTCAGGCCCACAAAGGCCAGGGCCGCCACAATGGTGGCCACCAGGATAAAGGGCGTCCGCTTGCCCATGGGGTGCCTGCACTTGTCGGAGATGGCGCCGAACAGGGGCAGCATAAACAGGGCAAGGATGTTATCCAGGGCCATCACCACGCCGGAGGCGCCCTGGGACAGGCCGAATTTGTTGGTCAGAATCAGGGGGATGGTGTTGTCATAGGCCTGCCAGAAGGCACAGATCAGAAAAAATGCGAAGCCGACAAAGATGGTACGTTTGTAGTTGAGCTTCATTTGCTGTTCATCCTTTCTTGTTCTTCTTGCCGCAGCACGGTCAGCAGCTGGCGGATGTCCTGATAGATGTGAGTGGGCTTGTACTCGTTTTCTTCCACGTCCCGGAGGGTGCTCTCCCCGGAGAGCACCAGGGCCGCGTCGATCCCCGCCCGGATGCCGCAGGCGATGTCGGTATACACCCGGTCGCCCACCAGGACGGTCTCGGCCTTGGAAAAGCCGTATTTGGCCATGGCCAGCAGGGCCATCTCCGGCTGGGGCTTGCCGATAAACACCGGCCGGCGGCCCGTGGCCCGGTAGAGCATTTCGCACACGCTGCCGCAGTCGGGCACATAGCCGTACCAGGTGGGACAGACCCAGTCCGGATTGGCCGCGATAAAGTCCACCCCCCGGCCCAGGAGGATACAGGCATCCTCCAGCTTTTGGAAGGTGAGCTCGGTGTCAAAGCCGCAGACCAGGGCGTCGATTCCCTCCTCCAGCCGGTCGGTGACGGAAAAGCCGGCCTGGGAGAGCTGATGGCGGAAGGTCCGGGTGCCAAGGGCGTACAGCCGCTTGCCCCGGTAGCCCTGCCGGTCCAGGTAGACGATCAGGGCGTCCACAGAGGTGAGGAAGTCCTCACAGGTGGTGTGGATGCCCAGACGGGCCATTTTTTCGATGTATGCCTCCACGCTGCGGGAGGAGTTGTTGGTGAGGAAGAGGTACTTCCCCCCGAGGCTGCGGACGTAGGCAAGAAGGTCTGTAGTGCCGTCAAAGAGGCGGTCGTCCAGGTAAATGGTGCCGTCCATATCCAGCAGAAACAGGCGCTTTCCGGCCAAGGGCGGATTGTTGTGCATGGCGTGCTCCCACGAAATCAGTATCTTTTTTCATTATACACGATGTTGTCGAAAATTGCATCAACTTTTTTCGGATTTGACAGAATTCATTTTATAGATTATACTATAGGCCGGAGGGGGGATACGCAATGGAACAACCCGATCTTTTGGCCCCGCTGCCGGGGCTGCTGCTGCCCTGGTTCCGGGCAAACGCCCGCCCCCTCCCCTGGCGGCAGGACCGGGAGCCTTACCACGTTTGGCTGTCGGAAATCATGCTGCAGCAAACCCGGGTGGAGGCCGTAAAGGACTATTACCGGCGCTTTCTGCAGGCCCTGCCCACCGTTGCAGACCTGGCCCAGTGTGACCCCGACCGGCTGCACAAGCTGTGGGAGGGCCTGGGCTATT
>DFIE01000094.1 GCA_002372735.1 Clostridiales bacterium UBA3705 | reverse complement strand
GACTACTACCAGCCGGAGGCCTATATCGCCCACACCGACACCTATATCGAAAAGGACTCCTCCATCAACGAGGAGATCGAGCGCCTGCGCCACAGCGCTACCTCCTCGCTCTTTGAGCGGCGGGACGTGATTGTGGTGGCCTCGGTGAGCTGCATCTACGGCCTGGGCGACCCCATCGACTACCAGAATATGGTCATCAGCCTCCGCACCGGCATGGAGTATCCCCAGGAGGAGCTGATGAAAAAGCTGATCTCCATCCGCTACGAGCGCAACGACGTGGAGTTTGCCCGCAACAACTTCCGTGTCCGGGGGGACACGGTGGAGATCTATCCCGCCTACTGGGCCGGCCGGGCCATCCGGGTGGAGTTCTTCGGCGACGAGGTGGACCGGATCAGCGAGATCAACGCCGTTACCGGCATTGCCGAGCGGGTGGTCTCCCACGTGGCCATCTATCCCGCCTCCCACTACGTCACCACCCCGGAGAAGATGCGCCGGGCCCTGGTGGAGATCCGCCGGGAGATGGAGGCCCAGGAGCAGTATTTTAAAGAAAACGGCCGCCTGCTGGAGGCCCAGCGCATCCGCCAGCGCACGGAGTACGACATGGAGATGATGCAGGAGATCGGCTTCTGCACCGGGATTGAAAACTACTCCCGGGTGATTGCCGGCCGGGCCCCGGGCACCCCGCCCATGACCCTGCTGGACTATTTCCCGGAGGACTTCCTGCTCTTTGTGGACGAAAGCCACGTCACCCTGCCCCAGGTCCGGGCCATGTACAACGGCGACCGGTCCAGAAAGGAGAGCCTGGTAAACTACGGCTTCCGCCTGCCCTCCGCCCTGGACAACCGCCCCCTGAACTTTGAGGAGTTCCAGTCCAAGCTGGGCCAGGTGATCTACGTCTCCGCCACCCCCGCCCCCTTTGAAACCCAGCGGGCGGGCCAGATTGTGGAGCAGGTGATCCGCCCCACGGGCCTGCTGGACCCCCCGGTGGAGGTGCGGCCCATCCAGGGCCAGATCGACGACCTGCTGGGGGAAATCCACACCGTCACCGCCCGGCACGAGCGGGTGCTGGTGACCACCCTGACCAAAAAGATGGCCGAGGATCTCACCGCCCACCTGCAAAAGAGCGGGGTCAAGGTCCGGTATATGCACTCAGACATCAACGCCATGGAGCGGATGGAGATCATCCGGGATCTGCGCATGGCCCGGTTTGACGTGCTGGTGGGCATCAACCTCCTGCGGGAGGGCCTGGACCTGCCGGAGGTCTCCCTGGTGGCCATTCTGGACGCGGACAAAGAGGGCTTTTTGCGCAGCCCCACCAGCCTGGTGCAGACCATCGGCCGGGCGGCCCGGAACGCCGACGGCCGGGTGATCATGTACGCCGACAAGACCACCGACGCCATGGCCTACGCCATCCGGGAGACGGAACGCCGCCGAGGCATCCAGCAGGCCTACAACCAGGCCCACGGCATTGTGCCCAGGACCATTGTCAAGGACGTGCACGAGCTCATCGAGATCAGCCGCCAGGATACCGAGCGCCTGTCCGCCAACGGCATGAAGCTGACCAAGGAGGAGCGGGAGCGGGAGATTGCCCGCCTGGAAAAGCAGATGCGCAAGGCCGCCCATATGATGGAATTCGAGCTGGCCGCCGTGCTGCGGGACCAAATCATACAGCTGCGGGGCAACTAAAGCCGCCCGGGCCGGGGATCTCCCCGGCCCGGTTTTCTGTTCACCTATCAACATACCGAATTTATAGGTAAAAAAATTCGGGCTTTCCCGGAGATTTTTGGAAAAAATCCAATATTTTCGATCAAAAAGAATCGATTTCTACTTTACAATTTCTTCACAAAATGCTAAAATGTGACTGCATACTCCGATTGTATGGCCTTATTACTACAGGAGGTAAATAAAAACATATGGCTTGCAAAGTGACAACCGTTCCTTTCCGTGGCACGAAGGAACAAGAGCAAAAGCTGCTGGCAATGATTGACGAGCTGAAGGACCAGCCCGGCGCACTCATGCCCATTATGCAAAAGGCCCAGGAGATTTACGGCTATCTGCCCATCGAGGTGCAGACCATGATCTCCGACCGCACCGGCATTCCCCTGGAAAAGATCTACGGCATTGCCACCTTCTATGCCCAGTTTGCCCTTGCCCCCAAGGGCAGCTACCGCTGCTCTGTGTGTCTGGGCACGGCCTGCTACGTCAAGGGCGCCCAGGCGGTGTATGACAAGCTCTCCGAGCTGCTTGGCATCCACGAGGGCGAGTGCACCGCCGACGGCAAGTTCTCCCTGGAGGCCTGCCGCTGCGTCGGCGCCTGCGGCCTGGCACCGGTGATGATGATCAACGACGACGTCTACGGCCGGCTCACACCCGACATGCTCCAGGGCATCCTGGACAAGTACAACTAAGGGAGGAGGCATACTGATGCGCAACATTACCATTCAGGAGCTGGAAACGATCCGTGAACGGATGGCTCCCCATATCCGTTTCCGCCATGAGGAAATGATCGGCCAGATGGACGAGAACTACCGCGCCCACATCTGCGTCTGCGGCGGCACCGGCTGCACCTCCTCCGGCAGTGAAAAGCTCATTGCCCGGCTGGAGAAGGAGCTGAAGGCCAACGGCCTGGAGGACGAGGTCCAAATCATCAAGACCGGCTGCTTCGGCCTGTGCGCCCTGGGCCCCGTGATGATCGTCCACCCCGAGGGCAGCTTCTATTCCCGGGTCACCGAGCAGATGATCCCCGAGATCGTCAAGACCCACCTGGTGGAGGGCAAGCCCGTCACCAAGTATCTGTACCAGGAGACCGTCACCGAAAACGGCATCATCGGCTACGACCAGACCAACTTCTACCGCAAGCAAAACCGTGTGGCCCTGCGCAACTGCGGCCGCATCAGCCCCGAGCACATTGACGAGTACATCGGCACCGACGGCTACTTCGCCCTGAAGAAGGTCCTCACCGAGATGAAGCCCGAGGACGTCATCCAGACCCTGCTGGATTCCGGCCTGCGGGGCCGCGGCGGCGCCGGCTTCCCCACCGGGCTGAAGTGGAAGTTCGCCCGGGCCTATGACAACGACCAGAAATACGTCTGCTGCAACGCCGACGAGGGCGACCCCGGCGCCTTCATGGACCGCTCCGTGCTGGAGGGCGACCCCCACGCCATTCTGGAGGCCATGACCATTGCCGGCTACACCATCGGCGCCAGCCAGGGCTACATCTACGTCCGGGCGGAGTACCCCATCGCCGTCCAGCGCCTGCAGATCGCCATTGACCAGGCCCACGAGTACGGCCTGCTGGGCGACAACATCCTGGGCACCGGCTTCAAGTTTGACATCGGCCTGCGCCTGGGCGCCGGCGCCTTTGTCTGCGGCGAGGAGACCGCCCTGATGACCTCTATCGAGGGCAACCGCGGCGAGCCCAGACCCAGACCTCCCTTCCCCGCAGAGAAGGGCCTGTTCCAGAAGCCCTCTATCCTGAACAACGTAGAGACCTACGCCAACATCCCCCAGATCATCCTGCGCGGGCCCGCCTGGTTTGCCGGCATGGGCACCGAAAAGTCCAAGGGCACCAAGGTCTTCGCCCTGGGCGGCAAGATCAACAACACCGGCCTGGTGGAGGTCCCCATGGGCACCACCCTGCGGGAGGTTATCGAGGAAATCGGCGGCGGCATCCCCAACGGCAAAAAGTTCAAGGCGGCCCAGACCGGCGGCCCCTCCGGCGG
>DFIE01000154.1:388-4547 GCA_002372735.1 Clostridiales bacterium UBA3705 | reverse complement strand
CCCATGTGACGGGTACGGCCGGCCTTGCCGATGTGGATGTTGGCGTTCTCCAGGTTGCCGACCTGGCCGATGGTGGCCATGCAGTTCATCCGCACATAGCGGAACTCGCCGGAGGGCATTCTGACCTGCGCCAGCTCGCCTTCCTTGGCCATGAGCTGGGCGGCAGCGCCGGCGGAGCGGACCAGCTGGCCGCCGCGGCCGGGCTGGAGCTCGATGTTGTGGATCACGGTGCCCACGGGGATGTTGGCGATGGGCAGGGTGTTGCCGGGCTTGATGTCGGCGCCGGCGGAGGCGATGACCTTGTCGCCGGCCTTCAGACCCACGGGAGCCAGAATGTAGCGGCGCTCGCCGTCTTCATACTCCACCAGGGCGATATAAGCGGTACGGTTGGGGTCGTACTCCAGGCGCAGCACGGTGGCGGGGACGTCCAGCTTGTCACGGCGGAAGTCCACGATGCGGTACTTGCGCTTGTTGCCGCCGCCGTGATGGCGGACGGTGATGTGGCCATAGTTGTTGCGACCGGAATGCTTCTTCAAAGTCTCAACCAGGCCGCGCTCGGGCTTTGCCTTCTTATCTACGCCCTCGAAAGCAGAAACGGTCATGTTTCTTCTGGCAGGGGTATAAGGCTTATATGTTTTCAGTGCCATTTTGCGTTACGCTCCTTTTTGAGATTTGAATCAGACCATGCCTTCGAAGAACTCGATGGCCTTGGAGTCCTCGGTCAGCTTGACCATCGCCTTCTTGTAGGAGGCGGTGCGGCCGGCGGGATAGGCGCCCTGCCGCTTCAGCTTGCCGTCGTTGCGGAGGGTGTTGACCTTGGCGACCTTGACGCCGAAGATCTCCTCGATGGCGGCCTTGATTTCAGTCTTGGTGGCGGTGGGCAGCACGTAGAACACGTACTTCTTCTCTTCCACGGCCTCCATGGACTGCTCGGTGATGACGGGCTTCAGGATGATATCGTATGCAGTCTTCATTATGCGAATACCTCCTCGATCTTGGCCAGAGCAGCCTTGTCCAGGACCAGCTTGTTGGCATTGAGAATGTCATACACGTTGATCAGGTTGGCGAAGGTGGTCTTCACGCCCTCGATGTTGCGGGCGGACTTGATGACCAGCTCGTTGGCCTCTGCGGTGACAACAAGAGCCTTGCGGTCTACCTTGACGGCGTCAAGGAAGGTCTTGAAGGTCTTGGTCTTGATTTCGTCCATCTTGATCTCGTCGATGACGACGATCTCTTCGGCCTGGGCCTTGGCGCTCAGGGCGCTCTTGAGAGCCAGACGGCGGACCTTCTTGTTCAGCCGGTAGCTGTAATCCCGGGGCTTGGGGGCAAACACGATGCCGCCGTGGGTCCACTGGGGAGCGCGGGTGCTGCCCTGACGGGCGCGGCCGGTGCCCTTCTGTCTCCAGGGCTTCTTGCCGCCGCCGGAAACCTCAGCGCGGGTCAGCGCGGACTGCGTGCCCTGACGGCAGTTGGCCAGGTGGTTCTTCACCACGTCATGCATGACGCTGACGTTGGGCTCGATGCCAAAGATCACATCGGAGAGCTCAACCTCACCGACCTGCTTGCCGGTCATATCGTAAACGTTGGTTTTCATGAGTTACTCTCCTTTCTTTAGCCTCTGGCGGAAGCCTTCTGCGGGTTGACACGGGCGGAAGCCTTCTGCGGGTTGCTGCTGATGCCTGCGGCACCCTTGGCAACATGGATGGTCTTGACGGTGTTCTTCAGGTAGACAACGCCGCCCTTGGGGCCGGGGATGGCGCCGCGGACCACGATCATGTTCAGCTCGGGGTCAACCTTGACCACGATCAGGTTCTGCACGGTGGTCTTTTCCACACCCATCTGGCCGGCGCCGATCTTGCCCTTGAAGATACGGGAGGGATCGGAGCAGGAGCCCATGGAGCCGGCGTGACGATGCACGGGGCCGCCGCCGTGGGTGGTGGGGGTGCGCTGTGCGCCCCATCTCTTGATAACGCCCTGGTAGCCGTGGCCCTTGGAGATGCCGGTGACGTCGATGTGGTCGCCCTTGGCGAACACGTCAGCCTTGATCTCGTCGCCCACGTTGAGGCTCTCGGCGTTCTCAAGCTTGAATTCCTTGAGGTGCTTCTTGAAGGCAACGCCTGCCTTGCTCAGGTGGCCCTTCTCGGGCTTGGACAGCTTCTTTTCCTCCACGTCCTCGAAGCCGAGCTGCACGGAAGCGTAGCCATCCTTTTCGGTGGTCTTCTTCTGAGTGACGACGCAGGGACCCGCTTCAATCACAGTAACGGGAATCACGTGGCCGGTCTCATCGAAGATCTGGGTCATGCCCACTTTCTTGCCGATGATTGCTTTCTGCATGATTTTTTACTCCTTTTTTAGGTTATTGGTTGACATACGCGGCCATTGGGGAGCCGGCGGTCTGCCAACTTGACCCGTCCGTCCGAATGACAGACTGTGGCGGGCACTGTAATCGGATGTGGGTTGGATCGGATTACAGCTTTATCTCAATCTCAACGCCGGCGGGAAGATCCAGGGCCATGAGGGCCTCAACGGTCTTCTGGTTGGGGTTGAGAATATCGATCAGACGCTTGTGGGTTCTGCGCTCGAACTGCTCACGGGAGTCCTTGTACTTGTGGACCGCGCGGAGAATGGTGATGATCTCCTTCTTGGTGGGCAGGGGGATGGGGCCGGAAACGGCGGCGCCGTTGCGCTTGGCGGTTTCCACGATCTTTTCGGCGCTGGAGTCGATGAGCTGATGATCATAAGCCTTCAGGCGAATTCTGATCATTTCCTGGTTTGCCATTGTTGTTTTCCTCCTAAAATATCGTACTCAGTTTTTTCGTTTGTCTTCGCTGGGTACGGTCGAGAGAATCTGTACGCTTTACCGTGCGTATCATTCCCGGGCAAAGAAATTGGCCGACGTTGTGCCGGCCGACGCTGCCCGCGGCGATATACGCCACGTTCAGATTTCCTCAGCCGCCCGATGACCGGACATACTCTGCGGAAGTTACCGTTTGCACGCAATCTCCCGCTTCATCGCAGTGCGCAGCGCATGGGTCGCCCATTTCGCGCGCCTCAATATATTACTACACACACGGCAGAATGTCAAGAACTTTTTTGGCATTTTTTATAAATTTTTTCAATGAAATTTGGGCAGTATTTCAGCGCCGTTTTGCCTGCCCGGGGCGCCGGATGCGCACCTCCGCCGGGGCGGCACATAAGATAAAAAGGGCGAAACCGCCCGAAGGAGGGAGAATCATGGCATGGATTGTACAAAAATACGGCGGCACCTCGGTGCTGGGGCTGGAGCGGCTGCAGGCCGTGGCGGACCGGGCAGCCCGGGCCAGGGCCCGGGGCGACCGGGTGGCGCTGGTGCTCTCGGCCCCGGCGGGGACCACCCAGGCCCTGCTGGACCGGGCCGCGGCGGCAGGCGGTCTGCCGCCCCGGGAGCTGGACGCCCTGCTGAGCACGGGGGAGCAGCTCTCCACGGCCCTGTGCGCAGGGCTGCTGTGCAAAATGGGGGTCCCCGCCCGCTCCCTGACCGGCTGGCAGGCCGGACTCCGCACCCGGGGGCCCCACACCGACGCGGACCCTGCAGGGCTGCGCAGCCGCCGGGTGGCCCGGCTGATGGAGCAGAACGTGATCCCCGTGGTGGCGGGCTTTCAGGGCATCAACAGTGCGGGAGACATCACCACCCTGGGCCGGGGCGGGTCAGACACCACGGCGGTGGCCCTGGCGATCGAGCTGGGGGCGGCGCAGTGCGAGATCTGCACCGACGTGTGCGGGGTCTATGACCGGGACCCCAACCGCTACCCCCAGGCCCGGCAGCTGGAGTTTGTGGACTATGACCGGATGCTGAGGCTGATTGACGACGGGGCCAAGGTGCTGCACCGCAAGTGCGTCCTGCTGGCCCGGGACCACGGCCTGCCCCTGGTGGTCCGGTCCGCCTTCTGCGAGGCCCCGGGCACGGTGGTGGGCAGCAAAAGCCCGGGGCAGAGGCCGGAGCCTCCGTCCCGGGAGAATTAAACCTTAAAACGTATCTATTCAGTCTCCCGTTTTTGCCTGCATACGAGGGCGGATGTGGGCATCCGCCCCTACGTAGAAGGGGGCGACTGAATAGGTACCTTAAAACTTAAAACTAATGTTTTTAAACATTTTTAATGGAGCTTGTGAAAAGGATAAG
>DFIE01000154.1:0-379 GCA_002372735.1 Clostridiales bacterium UBA3705 | reverse complement strand
GTTCCCTTTCTGTTTCGGCAGGCTTCTACGAGAGTGTTTACTGAAAGTGTTCTTTATCCTTTACACAATACATCGTATGGAATCTTATTACAGTATTCATGATTCATTCAATATAACAAAAGGGCAGAGGCCGAAGCCTCTGCCCTTTTGTTTATGGGGATTTACTTGATGCGGGCCTCAGGGACCTGCTCACGGTACAGGAAGGTGACAACCTGGGCTCTGGTGCAGGTGGCATCCGGAGCAAAGGTGGTGGCAGTCATACCGTTGGTGATGCCGTTCTCCACTGCCCAAGCAACGGGGGCCGTGTAGAAGGCGCCGGCCCTCAGATCCGTGAAGGGGCTGTTGGAGGTGTCAACCTCCGGGCTGCCGGCGAACCGGT
>DFIE01000087.1 GCA_002372735.1 Clostridiales bacterium UBA3705 | reverse complement strand
GGCAGAGCCATTGAAGAGCAGTAATTCCCCAAATAACCCTCAAGGGACGGCGCAAACGCGCCGTCCCTTTTTTCAGAGGTTGCGCCGGGGAGAGATCTGTGGTAGAATGGACCCACAGGAGGGGAGTGCAATGGAACAGATATCTGGAGGCCGTGCTGTGACCGCCGCCCCGACCCTTACAGTCCGTCCTGCCCGGATGAAGGACTATCCGACCATCCTGGCCATCTACCGCCATGCCCGGGATTTTATGATTGCCTCCGGCAATCCCCACCAGTGGGGCCACGCCTATCCGGACCCCGCCCTGGTCCTGGCGGACATTCAGGCGGGCAGATCCTTTGTGATCTTTGACGACACCGGCGTCCACGGGGTGTTTGTGGCGGCAGCGGGGGAGGACCCCACCTACCGCCGCATCGAGGACGGGGCCTGGCGCAACCAGGCACCCTACCTGACCATCCATCGTATCGCCGGGGACGGGCAGGTCCACGGCCTGCTGGCCTGCGCGGTGCGGACCCTGCAGGCCCAAACGGACAACATCCGCATTGACACCCACCGGGACAACCACGTCATGCAGCGTCAGATTCTGCGCTGCGGCTTCACCCGCTGCGGGACCATCTACACCCGGGACGGCACCCCCAGAATCGCATATCAGTGGACAAGGCGGCCTGTGGCCGCAGAACAGGAATGAACTAACACGGAGGAAAAACATCCATGAAAATCGCAGTACCATACGAAAACGGCAACATTTTTCAGCACTTTGGTCACACCGAGACCTTTAAGCTCTACGACGTTGCAGACGGCGCGGTGACCGGCACCTCTCTGCTCAGCGCCAACGGCAGCGGCCACGGCGCCCTGGCGGCCCTGCTGGCAGAGCAGCAGATCGACGTGCTGCTCTGCGGCGGCATCGGCGGCGGGGCCCAGTCGGCCCTGGCCCAGCGGGGCATTGAACTCTGCGCAGGGGCCCAGGGCGACGCGGACCAGGCGGTGGCGGCCTATCTCCGGGGCGAGCTGGAGAACACCGGCGCCAACTGCGACCACCACGGCCAGGGCCACAGCTGCGGCGAGCACGAGGGCGGCTGCGGTGAGCACGGCTGCGGCGATCACGAGGGCGGCTGCGGCGGCCATGAGGGCTGCGCCGGCTGCCACGGCGGCCCGGCGGGGAAGAACGTGGGCAAGGTCTGCCGGGTACACTACCGGGGCACCTTCAACGACGGCGCCCAGTTTGATTCTTCCTATGACCGGGGCGAGCCCCTGGAGTTTGTCTGCGGGGCGGGCCAGATGATCCCGGGCTTCGACCTGGCCGTGGCGGACATGGAGGTGGGCCAGATTGTGGAGATCCACCTGACCCCGGACCAGGCCTATGGCGAGGCGGATCCCGACGCGATTTTCACCGTGGAGCGGGCCCGGGTACCCGGGGCGGAGGCGCTCACAGCGGGGCAGCGGGTGTATCTGCAGGACCAGTTTGGCCGACCCATCCCGGCGCTGGTGTCTGCGGCGGACGAGCTGACCGTCACCTTTGATACCAACCACGAGATGGCGGGCAAGGAGCTGAACTTCCGCATCGAGCTGGTGGAAGTCCGGTAGCAGCCGTCTCTGGGAGGGACTGCGCCATGGAAGTGGAGCAATTCGGCAATCCGGAGGCCGGGCGGGTACTGATCCAGCCGGTGGACAAGTACGAGCTTGCGTCCATGGAGGGGGAGCTTTCCGCCCTCCGTGGGGCGGCAGGGGAGGACTTCTGCCTTCTGGCGGTGCCTGTGGGGGACTGGAACGGGGACTTATCTCCCTGGCCGGCCCCGGCGGTATTCGGCACAGAGGCTTTTGCCGGCCGGGGCCGCCAGACCCTGGAGGGGATTTTGTCCCTGTGCGCCGACCGTCGCCGGGAATACTATCTGGGGGGCTACTCTCTGGCGGGGCTGTTTGCCCTGTGGGCGGGGTACGAGACAGACGCATTTGCCGGGGTGGCGGCGGCATCCGGCTCGGTGTGGTATCCGGGCTTTGACGCCTACACGGCAGCCCGGCGGCCCCGGACAGGCCGGGTGTATCTCAGCCTGGGGGACCGGGAGGCCCGCACCCGCAACCCGGTGATGGCCACGGTGGCGGACCGGATGCAGGCCCTCCATACCCGTTTGGAGGGGCAGGGCATCCCCTGCGTGCTGGAGTGGAACCCGGGCAATCATTTCCGCGACCCCCACCTGCGCACCGCCCGGGCCCTGTCGTGGCTGTTAAGCAGATAGCGGATAAAACGTATAATGTCCCTCGGCCCACCGTGGGGAACAAACGACGCCGGCCGGCACCCCCCAGGTGCCGGCCGGCATCATTTATGCCGCACATTCCGCGTCAGATACGCCAACTGTCCGGCCTATGGGACAGTTGGAATGAGATAATCAGATTGACCAAAGCCGGAGATTGATGCGCCCTGCACACGAGGGGCAGTTGTGAAAGACGAAAGGAAATTACGCCAAAAAAGAAAGAACACGCGGTTGAAAGCGTGATCTTTCTCCTATGTTTCAAAACATATTTCAATCCACGTTGTGTTAGACAACGGCGTACCGATAGAGTACCGGCAGCAATATTGTACACGAAATCCTGCGGAAAATCAATAGATCGAATTAGTTTCCTATTTTTCATACATGAATATTTTTGCTGTTGACACGCAGGGTGATGTATGGTATTCTAAGTATATCAGAAAAGCGTTGTATGGTGAAACCATCTGAAATACAAAGGAGGGAAGGCTATGGTCCAGTTGGAATACCCGATCCAAATGGAAATCGCAGGCAATACAGCAATTTGGACACGTCCGGACACTGGAGACTCTCCTGTCTCTTATCCTGCTCCAACTTATGCCGCAGTGAAAGGGATGTTTGAAGCGATTCTTTGGGGTCCGGCAGTTGAGATTGTTCCGACAAGGGTGGAGATTTGTGCACCGATTCAATATCACAGTTATGCAACTAATTATGGCGGTCCTCTGCGAGATTCTAAAAACATAAAAGATGGAAACTCTTATCAATTCTATGCAACAGTACTGACAGATGTATGCTATCGCCTTTACGCGATTGCGAGACCGAATCCTCACAAGGATAAGCTGCCGGAATGTGCCAGACGATGGGACCGGCGGACAACGTCGCCCGGCCATGCCTATCAGGAAATGTTTTATCGCAGGCTGTCGAGGGGGCAAATGTATTCGACGATTTGCATGGGGTGGCAGGAATTTACGCCTTCGTATTTTGGACCCTTCCGGGACGGGACCCAGGTTTGCGAGGCCGTGGACGGCATAGTCATTCCTTCAATGCTTCGACAGACCTTTTCAAAGGGATATCAATCAAAGTTTTTCCCAACCTATGACACAGATCTGATGATCCGGCGAGGAGTCTTGTGCTTTCCCACCAGAAGGGAGGCCACAACGTGATTAACGAAATCAACCGACTGGCTGCGGCCATGGAGAACGCAAATATCTCCGCTTCTGCCTGGCATCACAGGTACGGGCCCATCTCCAACATCAAAGAGGACAGCCCTTGCATTCAGATTGTTTTGGACGGTACCCGAATATCGAAGCTTGTCAGCGTCCCTGCGGAAAAGGGCGTCAATATACGGCGCTATGGAGACAACCAAGGCGCTTTCCCGGCGATGAATCTGACACCGCTGTATCGCATTACAGATGACGAGAGGAAAAAGGAAATCTCCTCGTTGATCGGGGCTCAAGGACAGGGAATGAACTTAAAGAAGGTTCGGTCCTGGTGTGTTTCTTCCAACTGGACGCCAAAGTTTCTGAAGAAGTACCGCCAGAATTTTCTGATACGACCCCATGACCTGGAATGCCTGCTGGGGGAGAATCCCTTTGAGCCGGCTCTAGAGTTGATCCGTGCCGCAGAGGCTTTTCAAGACCCTTCTATCCTGTTTCACGAGCTGGAACGAAAAGCGCTTGAGATGCTTGAAAACAGGGAGGGTATTGTGCCTGCGCTGCAAATATTGTTTTATATGCCTACCCAGAAGGAAGAAGAGAACGCTGAGACCGGAAAACTCTCTGTGGTGTTGGACACAGAGGATCTGATCGATGAAGGGTGGTCTACTGTTGGCCCCAGGTTTGCAAGAGCCCTGAACCATGCGCTGATCCAGGCAGACACTGCAGCGCAAAAGGATTCACCCAGCGAGATGCTTGACGCCTTTGGCAAGCGATACATACCGCTGGCAGATACGATGCCCAAGGTGAAGCTGGATGCCGGGTTTGAGGTGACCCTCCGCACCATGTTCCATGGCCAGCCCTGTCAATTTCGATACGGGGAGATTGAAAATGGGTCATATCCTATCTCAAAAGAGAAACGCGCGGAGCTGAGCGCTGCTTTGGAGTGGCTCTCCCGGAAGGAGCGCATGGATAAAACCTGGGCGCGAATTGGGGAAAATGAAGCCCTGTTTGTATATCCCTCTAAACTGCCCGAGAAAATACCATCCCTGACAGGAACGTTTCAAAAGCCTGCGGATGAGGCAGCCCGAGAAGGGCTGTTTGAGGCAAAGGCCAAGGATTTCGCAGAATATTTGACCGAGACAAAGGCTCTTGATCCGGACCGTTACCCCGAATGGATCCAATTCTTTGTGCTTCGTAAATTGGATAAAGCGCGCACAAAGGTGGTATATACCCACAATGTCGCGCCGAATGAAGTGATTCAGAGAAGCAATTCCTGGCAGGAGGCTGCCGCTAATCTGCCGCAGTACCACTTCGGCAGGCCCTGGGTACCATTCCCTCTTCGCGTTGCCGGAATCATCAATCGGATTTGGAAGCAAGACGGCAGCGTTCTGGATAAAAAGTACAGGGAGGTACCGGCGTTTCACGGCGTGGAGCTGTTCTTCGGAGTTACTGAGCAAGTGTTGCGGGAGGACCTGCGGATTCTGGTGAAAAATACAAAGCCTCTTGCAGTGTATGCAGGCGCACGCCTTAATCGCACACATAGTCAGGATCTTCAAATGATTAACAATTTGCAGTCTGTACTGGTGCTGTTGGGAATGTTGCTCTATTGGACAAACCATAGAAAGGAAGATTATATGAACGAGTATCCATATCTGCTGGGGCAGATGCTGAAGGCTGCGGATTATCTGCATGAGCTGTATTGTGTAAAGGTTAGGGGAAACAACAATCAGAACGCTATGCCGCAGCTGATTGGAGGGAGTCTCTATACATCAGCGGCAGACCATCCGAACCAAACGCTTGTGCAATTGCTGCAAAGGATGAAGCCTTATCTCAATTGGGCGAGAAGCCATCAGAACGAGCGCCTTGAGACAATAAAGAAAAACGGCGAAACAGCCGATGGACCCAGTGCGGGCTACTATCTGTCTGTGTTCTCCCAAATCGCGGACAAGCTGCTGCCGGTGCTGGAGCCCAACACACGCTTCTCCGATACGGAAAAAGCCAAACTATTCCTTGGCTATCTTGCATCCTTCCCCAAAAAGGAACCCGCACAGTCTATGCAATCCACAGAAGCAGAACGTGATTAATTGAAAGGAGAATACTACAATGGCACAGAACGATATCAAAAGAGCGACCGGTTTGCTGGTGATTGAAGTGGTAAATTCCAATCCCAATGGCGACCCGGATCGGGAATCCGACCCCAGAATGCGGGATAACGGTCTGGGCGAGATTTCTCCCGTGTCTGTCAAGCGGAAGATCCGGGATCTGATCGGGGAGCATGAAGCACCTTTTTTTCAGAATCTGCCTGAGTCCTTCCTGGCGGAGCCTGATTGTTATCAGATCCTGGAAACCCGGGGCCGTGACAGAAATACTATCAAGGCTGAAATGGGAAAGCGTCTTCAGGAATTCGATCAGGAACAGTTCCTGAAAAGTCCCTTTGTCAGAAAGTATTGGGACGCCCGCGTATTTGGCAACACCTTCTTGGAGGAGGGCGGCAACAAGGGGTACATCAAGACCGGGGTGGTGCAGATGGGAATGGGGCTGTCAATTGCTCCGATCCGCATCGTTCGCCACACCAATACCAGCAAGGCCGGTGTTCAGGAAGGGAAAAAAGCTGGTATGGCGCCGTTGGCATATCGGGTTGTGGAACACGGTGTCTACTGCATGCCCTTCTTTGTGAACCCCAATTGCGCCGGGAAAACCGGCTGTAAGGCAGAAGATATCGAACTGCTGAAGCTGGCGATACCCTACCTCTACGATCTGAATCGTTCCGCCGTCCGCCCGGATGTGCGTCTGCGTCACGCATGGTACATCGAGCACAAGAACAATTTGGGAAGCTGCCCCGACTACCTGCTGCTGGAGGCCTTGATGCCTGAGCGGATTGGATGCAGCACAGACCCCTCCGAATCCTGGGCAGATTATCTGGACAAATCTGCACTTCCGGAGGAGCTGCTGCGCCGTGTAGGCAGCTGCATAGATCTGGTCAACCCCTGATGGAATACTTAGCCCATAGCGCTTTTGAAGGCGCTCCTCCCCAGTCATATACTGCCCATGTAAAAAACGTTTCCGTTGGCGCGGTCGCCAACGCAAGAGCGGCTGCCTACAGAGCTGACGGCCAGCCCCTTTGCAACAGTACGGATGCTGCCGCGTTGGTACAATGTGCTTCCGATGCGGGATATTATCATGATTTGGGCAAACTGACGCCGGAAAACCAAGAGGCACTGAATGGTACGGGGGAACGGAAGCGTCTTCCGACGAATCACGCAGATGCTGGCGCTGCGGCGCTCTTGAAGATGCCGGGCCATTGCGGCGATTTGGCTGCCCTTATGGTTTATTCCCATCATCGCGGCCTGCCGAGCATTCAAGAGGAGTCGCTTTACGCTAACACACGATACCGTGACAAGAATCCGGAAACCAGGAAGCGTACAGACGCGGAACTGGAAACCCTTCTGCAATTGCATAAGACTCTGGTCAGACATTCGCCTCCGAGTGGAATCAATGCCGCGATACAGGCAGACGAAGGCGTGTTTTGCCGTATGGAATTGTCCTGCCTGGCGGACGCGGATCACACGGATACTGCCATTCATTACAACCAATATCCCTCTGATATAGCCGCCCCAAAGCTCCGTGCCGCGGAAAGACTTGAACAATTGAATGCCTATATCGGGCGCTTCAAGCCGCAGGAAGAACGCAACATCCTCCGCGGGGAGATGTATCGGGAATGCCGCGATGCAGTCATCCACGATACAATCACTGCCTGTGACAGCCCTGTCGGCTCCGGGAAAACTACCGCTGTCATGGCCCATTTGCTGCGGCAGGCCATCAACCGCAGGGCCAGACGCATCTTTGTGGTTCTCCCTTTCACAAACATTATCTGCCAGTCGGTGCAAGCCTACCGGGAAGCGCTGGTCCTCCCCGGGGAGGATCCGCAGGAAGTAGTGGCGGAGCTCCATCACAGAGCAGATTTCCAAAACGCGCTCTTTCGTGCGTACAGTGCCCAATGGAGAGCGCCGATCGTAGTGACGACCGCAGTTGCCTTTTTTGAAACCCTTGCTTCAAATCGCCCCGCTGCCCTGCGAAAGCTCCATGAGCTGCCCGGGAGTCTGATATTCCTGGATGAAGCGCATGCTGCGTTGCCGGTGAGACTGCTGCCCCTGGCGTGGAGGTGGATGCAGATCCTGGCGGATCACTGGGGCTGCTATTGGTTGCTGGCCTCGGGCTCTCTGGTGGAATTCTGGAAGCTTGCGGAAGTTTCTGAGACAGAGCGTAAGGTGCCGCAGTTGGTTCCTGGAAATTTGCGAGCCCGTCTTGCGGCCTATGAACAGCACAGAATCCGTTTTTCCAGATTTCAAAAGCCACTCTCCTGTGCCGAGTTATATTCTGCCATCAAATCCGCTCCCGGGCCGCGAATCGTCATTGTAAACACAGTGCAAACGGCAGCGGTGGTGGCAGATGGGCTTCGCTCGTCCTATGGACATAAGTACAAGCTCGATCCTATGCAGGGCAAGGTCATGCATTTGTCCACTGCGCTGAGTCCTGCAGACAGGGAAACTACAATCCGGCAAATCAAGGCGCGGCTGGAGCGCTGCAAGGGGAAGACGCCGGATGACCCTGACACGGACTGGACTCTGGTTGCCACCTCCTGCGTGGAAGCTGGGGTAGATTTCTCCTTTCATACCGGGTTTCGGGAGCTGGCGTCTCTGCTTTCTCTGCTGCAGGCGGCAGGACGGGTCGGCAGAAACGGAGAATACGCAGACGCAGAGATCTGGACGTTCAAGCTCCGGGAGCAGAAATGGATCACACAGAATCCGGCGCTGCAGGATGCCCGTAGCGTGCTGGAGGATTATTTTGACAGGGGCAGGGAAATCAGTCCGCGCCTGTGCACAGGAGCCATCCGGCGGGAGCTTGACCGGGGAACGGAGTTATCAAAAGCGCTGCTGCTGGCAGAGAAAAACAAAGATTTCCCAACGGTCTGTGAGAAATTCCGGGTAATCTCGGAGAACACCGTCCTGGCCGTCGCAGACGAAGGGCTGAAGCAGAAGCTTCGGTGTGGGCAGGCGGACTGGAAAGAACTCCAGAAAATGGGTATCCCGATCCGTGCAGCCAGAGTAAAGGAATACGGGCTGCAGGAGCTGCTGGCGGGTGTCGGTGTTTACGATTGGAACATGCGTTATGACAGCTTTCTCGGCATGATGGCAGGCGTGCTGGATTGCTTAAAAACCAAGGACGGATCTCCCGAGGATTAAGGCGGCCTGTTTGGCAATGGGCGCCTTCGCCGTGCGAAGTGGAATCGCACAGGAAACTGCCCGGTGCTTCGCACAAAGCAAATACCCTGAAATCCGGCATGGTGGGGGTCAAAGGCTGGGTCTGACCGGCCTTCGGCAGGCCCAATGCCGGCGCAAAACCGAAGAAACAGGCAGAAAATCAGCCTGTTCGCGCAAAGCGCACAATTTTCAACAGTACAAATTGTGCACTTTTGCTGTCCCTCCCCCCACGGGGAGGGTGGATTGAAATCTTGCTGGCGAGGGCGGCCCGATGAGCCGCTACGTCCCTCCCCCCACGGGGAGGGTGGATTGAAATCAGGAATTTGTTGTAGCATTCCTCGCACATATCGTCCCTCCCCCCACGGGGAGGGTGGATTGAAATGGTCTGAGGGAGCAGAACGAGGTGATTATCACGTCCCTCCCCCCACGGGGAGGGTGGATTGAAATAAAGCGGCGCAGGGTGATATCCAGGGCGCCTTGAGTCCCTCCCCCCACGGGGAGGGTGGATTGAAATTTGACGGCAAATCCTGTGCAAAACCGGGCGAGAGGTCCCTCCCCCCACGGGGAGGGTGGATTGAAATTGCCCTCGTGACCTCCGGGGCGGGTGTGGCGGTGGTCCCTCCCCCCACGGGGAGGGTGGATTGAAATTACAGATTACCGGGATTATAGCGACTTCTGCGACGTCCCTCCCCCCACGGGGAGGGTGGATTGAAATCCGCGCTCAATGCGTGTGCCTGAGACTGCCGGAGTCCCTCCCCCCACGGGGAGGGTGGATTGAAATTGATCAGCACTGCTGACCCGGACATATCCGACCTTGTCCCTCCCCCCACGGGGAGGGTGGATTGAAATATTGCGGATCTGGCCGTGGGCGCCGGAGTGCTCCACGTCCCTCCCCCCACGGGGAGGGTGGATTGAAATAAAAATGCCGTCCTCGATCTGTGCGGCCAGCTCGCATCCCTCCCCCCACGGGGAGGGTGGATTGAAATTGGGCCGTTTCCCTGGCCTGTATTGCGTTTTTGGTCCCTCCCCCCACGGGGAGGGTGGATTGAAATATCTATGATTACCCAGATATCCCCGCCGGGGTATTGTCCCTCCCCCCACGTGGAGGGTGGATTGAAATGTTGTTGATGGCAAGGTGTCAAGCCTTAATTCAGTCCCTCCCCCTGCGCGGAGAGGGTGGCCTGGAATTGCAAGCAGGGCCGATGTGGGCATACTCTGTGACTCTTCGAGTTCGGCCCCTACGGTCTTGCCCAACAGGGAGGGTGGGTTGAAATATTCAATCCTTCGCAGCCGGCATCCAGTGACAGTCCCTCCCCCATCACGGGGAGGGTGGTCTGAAATCGAAGGCAGGGCCGATGTAGGCATCGGCCCCTACGGTCTTGCCCAACAGGGAGGGTGGATTGAAATTCCCAGGCGTCATAGTGGATGCTCATATCGAAGCCCGTCCCACCCTCCACACAGGGCAGCCAACGCAAACAGCACCCGAGCCCAGGGCCCATTGGCCGGGTTCGGGTGCTGTGCGATATTTCTGTATCTTTCCTGGCGCTTTTCCAGTATCTTTCCCGGTATCTATCCCGGCGCCATTCCCCTTGCAGCCCGCCTCAGGACAGGCGGATCCAGATGGCGGGGCGGACGCAGCCGGGCTCGGTGACCTCAATGCCCTCGTAGGTGACGTCGCCAAAGGTCTGCACCCCCGCCACGAAGGCGGACTCGGTGCCCGGGGTGCGCAGATACCACCAGCAGGCCCCGGTGTTGGGGTTCAGATAGGCCCCAAGGGACTTGGTATACGCAGTGGGCTGGCAGGCCCGGGCCTCGTTTGAGACAAAATAGGCCTCCGCCTCCTGAACGCTCAGCAGAAAGACTCTGTCCCAGGTGTCGCTGCCCGGCAGGGCGCTGCCCTGGGGATTGGAGGAGGCGCCAACCCGGTTTTGGAGAATCACCGTCTGCTCCATGGGGGTGAAGGCGGTGTCTAAAAAGCTGCCGTTCAGCCAGGTGCGCAGGTCGCAGGCCGACCAGGCCACCTGCTGCAGGGTCTGGTGGTAGAGCTGCCGGTCCAGCCCGTAGCGGCTGAGCAGCAGGGCCTGGTCGCCCTGGACCGCCAGCACCTGCCAGGCGATGGGCTCCCGGCCGTTGGCGGTGTTGCCATCCTGCTCATAGCTGCCCAGATACACCACGTCCCCCACGGACAGACCGGAGAACACCGGGGCGGTCTCCGGCGCCGCTGTTGTGGCCGGGGCCTCGGTTTCCGCCGGGGCGTCGGTGGTCCGGGTGGGAGAGGCGGCCACAATGGCGCCGGATTCGGCGGGCTGGGAAATCGTGCCGGAGTCAAAGACCCCCAGCTGCCCCAGCAGCAAAAGCACCGCCCCTGCAAAGGCTGCCACCGCCACCACGGCGGCGCAGATGACGATCCACCGCCGGGCAGGGGACTCCGGCGGGGTCTGGGGCACCGGCAGGGGGGGTGCGGCCGCGCCGCAGCCGGTGCAGAATTGATAGGAATCCTCGTTCCGGGTTCCGCAGGTGACGCATTTCCACATATGACAGTTTCCTCCAAATGACGCTCTCAGCCCTCCGGGATCAGGTCAATGACCACAAATTCCGAGAAGGTGCCGGTTTTAAAGGGGATGGCCCAGCCGGAGATTCCCGAGGTGACCAAAAACACCGTGTCTCCCCGCTGCTCCATGCCGTAGGTACGGTCGTTGGCCCCGGTGGCCAGACCGATCAGCCCCGCGGGCCAGATATGTCCCCCGTGGGTGTGGCCGGAGAGGACCAGATCCGGCCCCGCGGCAGCCTCGGCGGCGTAGTCGTTGGGCTGGTGGTCCAGCATCAGCCGGTAGTCCGCCGGGTCTGTGCCCTCCAGCACCTGGGCGGCGGACATCCGGCCCGGGGTGGAGCGGTCCTGCCGGCCCACCACGGTGATGCCGCAGTCCAGGGGCAGGCTCTCGTCCTCCAGAACGGTGATGCCCGCCTCCGCCAGGGCCTGGCGCAGTTCGGCGGAGTCAAAGTCCCGATACTGGTAATAGCCCTTGTCGTGGTTGCCGAAGACGAAGCAGATCCCATAGGTGGGGTGCAGCCGGCCCAGGGCCCGGCAGGCGGCGTGCATATCCACGGCCAGGGTGTCGTCGCCCACAAAATCTCCGGTGATGACCACCAGATCCGGATGCTCGGCGGCGATCCGGTCCACCTGGGCGGAGAAGCTGTCCCCATCCAGGGTGATGCCCAGGTGGGAATCCGCCAGCTCCACAATCCGCACCGGGCCGGAGAGGGCCTTTTGGGTGCCCAGGGTATAGCGGGTGACGTACACATGGTGGGCCTGGTACCAGCCGTAGCCCAGGTAGAGGGCGGTGAGCAGCAGGGCCGCGGCCCCGGCGTAATACCGCCGCCGGGCCTGTTTGGAGAGCTTCCGCACCGCCAGGGCGACCAGGTCGCACAGAATCCAGATGACAAACAGGTGCAGCACCACCACCAGGGCGGTGTAGATGTTGATGGCCAAAAACGGGGCAATCAGGGCTGCGGGCAGCGCAATGGCGCACAGCCAGGATAAGAACCGGTGCTTCTTGGCCAGACGCTGCAAAAAAGAGAACCGGTGAAAGCAGACCACCAGCGTCAGCGCCATGGCAAGGGTCAGCAGGGCAAAGCCCAGGGTGAGCAGCTGCCAGAGCATAAAATTCCCTCCTTTGTGCCGTGATGCAGGGATGCTGCCTCTATTTTACATGGTTTTCGGCCAAAAGTACAGCCCCGGCGGGAAATTTTCCGGAAAAGACCGGTTTTCTTTGCCTTTTGCCCCGGGATATGGTATAATCAGAGCAGAACAAACAAGAGGGAGGCTTGCCCCATGAAAACCATCACCCTGGGCCGCACCGGCATCACCACCCC
Source organism: Clostridiales bacterium UBA3705 (assembly GCA_002372735.1). Next base: position 8,238 of record DFIE01000087.1, on the reverse strand, counting down.
GCAAAACGCCTTTGGCGCCCTGCCCATCCAGCGGGTGGACCAAGACACCGCAGTGAAGCTGCTCCGGGCCGCCTATGCCGGCGGGATGCGCTTTTTTGACACCGCCCGGGCCTATACCGACAGCGAGGCCAAGGTAGGCGCCGCCTTTGAGGGGATGCGGGACCGGGTCTGGCTTGCCACCAAGACCGCGGCGGTCACCCCGGAGCAGTTTTGGCAGGATCTGCACACCAGCCTGGCGCTGCTGCGCACCGATTACATTGACCTGTATCAGTTCCACTGCGTCAAGCAGTGCTTCCGGCCCGGCGACGGCACCGGCATGTACGAGGCCATGGAGCAGGCCAAGGCCAAGGGGATGGTCCGGCACATCGGCATCACCGCCCACCTGATCGGCGTGGCGGAGGAGATTGTGCAGAGCGGCTTGTACGAGACCCTGCAGTTCCCCTTCTCCTACCTGGCCAGCGACCGGGACATTGCCCTGGTCCGGGCCTGCCGGGAGGCCGGCATGGGCTTTATTGCCATGAAGGGTCTGGCCGGCGGCCTGCTGAACAACGCCGAGGCCTGCATGGCCTTTATGCAGCAGTATGACGTGCTGCCCATCTGGGGCATCCAGCGGCAGCAGGAGCTGGACCAGTGGCTGGCCTACTTTGACCGGGAGGCGGCCCTCACCCCGGCGGTGGAGGCGGTGATCCGCAGGGACCGGGCGGAGCTGGCCGGGGAGTTCTGCCGGGGCTGCGGCTACTGCGCCCCCTGCACGGTGGACATTCCCATCAACCAGTGCGCCAGAATGTCCCAGATGGTCCGGCGGGCCCCCTCCCAGGAGTGGCTGTCGCCCCACTGGCAGGCCCAGATGGAAAAGATCGACCAGTGCGTGGAGTGCGGCCTGTGCATGACCCGCTGCCCCTACGGGCTCAACATTCCCGCCCTGCTGCGGAAGAACCTGGCGGACTACCGCAGCATTCTCCGGGGGGAGACCCGGGTATAACCCCGGCCCCTGCGGGGCTTGACAAATCGCCCCGGTTTTGCTATACTGTTCCTACAACCGCCGTTACGAAAACGGCCGCGCCACAGAAGTGGTTTTCTCTGTTTTACTATGCGTACTACGAAGGTATGCGCCTCCCGGGCGGGAGGAGCATACCTTTTTTGCTTGGGAGTGAGCGCCATGTCTGCTGTAAAAAAATCCACCGTCACCTCCATCTGCATTGCCCTGTGCTGTGTGCTGCCCCTGGCCTTCCACGCCCTGGGGCTGGGCGCGGCCTTTTCGCCCCTGCACATCCCGGTGCTGCTGTGCGGCCTGGTGTGCGGGCCGGGCTACGGCCTGTTCTGCGGGGTGGCGGGGCCGGTGCTGTCCAGCCTGATCAGCTCTATGCCCTCGGCGGTGCAGCTGATTTACATGCTCCCGGAGCTGGCGGCCTACGGCGGGGCGGCGGGGCTGTTCTACCGGCTGATCCGCACGGGCAAGCCCCTGCCGGATATCTGGCTGGCCCTGGTGCCCGCCATGCTGGCGGGGCGGCTGGTGGGGGGCCTGGCCCGGGCGGCCTTTCAGCTCTATCAGCATGAGACCTACTCCCTGGCCCTGTGGGCGGGGGCCTATTTCACCGCCTCGCTGCCGGGCATCGCGGTGCAGCTGGCGCTGCTGCCGGCAATGATTCTGATTCTCACCCGGGCGGGACTGATTCCCCGCCGGTATCCCAAGGAGGCAACCCCATGAACCAAGACCTGGAAAAAATCCTGTTTGAAATCGAAAAGGCCGTCACCGGCAAGCGGGCGGTGCTGGAGCGGGTGCTGATGGCGCTGCTCAGCGAGGGCCATATTCTGCTGGACGACGTGCCCGGCGTGGGCAAGACCACTCTGGCCGTGGCGGTGTGCCGGGCCATGGGCCTGGCCTACCGGCGCATCCAGTTTACCCCGGACGTGCTGCCCTCAGACATTGTGGGCTTCTCCATGCCGGACAAGCAGGACGGCCGGCTGCGCTATATCCCCGGGGTGGTGAACGACGCCAACCTGCTGCTGGGGGACGAGATCAACCGCACCTCCAGCAAAACCCAGTCCGCCCTGCTGGAGGCCATGGAGGAGCGCCAGGTCACTGTGGACGGCCGGGTCCACCCCCTGGCCAGACCCTTCTGCGTCATTGCCACCCAAAACCGGGTGGGCACCGCGGGCACCCAGCCCCTGCCCCAGGCCCAGATGGACCGCTTCCTGGTCCAGCTCACCGTGGGCTACCCGGACTATGAGGCCCAGATGGAGATCCTCCGCCGCCGGCAGACCGCCGATCCCCTGGACCAGGTGCGCCGGGTCTGCGACTGTGACCGGGTGCTGGCCATGCAGCAGCAGGCCATGGCGGTGACCATGCAGGAGTCCATCCTGGGCTATATTACCCGGCTGTGCATGGCCTCCAGGGAGGACCCCCTGCTCCAGCTGGGCATCAGCCCCCGTGGCGCCTTGAGCCTGAGCCGGATGGCCCGGGCCTGCGCCTATCTCAAGGGCCGGGACTATGTGATTGTAGAGGACGTGCAGGAGGTCTTTGCCGACACCTGCGCCCACCGGGTGATTCTCTCCCAGCGGGCCCGGGTGGAGAACCGGAGCGCCCGGGACGTGATGCAGGCCCTGCTGAAATCCGTCAAGGTACCCCATGGGGCGCTCTGAGATGTGGAAAACCAGAATCGCCTGGCTGGGGTTTGTGCTGGCCTGCGTCGGGGCCTACGTGTTTGACAACGGGACGGGCACCCGTCTGCTGCTGGCCGGGGCCCTGGCGGCGCCCCTGGTCTCCGCCCTGTGGCTGTACCTGGCCCCCGGCGGGGGAGAGGTGACCCTGTCCGCCCCCGGGCAGCTGGAGCTGGGCCAGAGCGCAGAGGTGCTGCTCCGGGCCCGGCGGACCGGCCTGCTGCCGGTGCGGCTGCGCTGCGTGCTCACCGCCCGCAACGCCATGACCGGCCAAAGCCAGTCCATGGCCCTGACCCTGCGGCCCCGCCGGACAGGGGAGGGGGCCACCCCCATTACCCTGACCCCGGACCACTGCGGGGCGGTGCACCTGGAGCTCAGCGGCTGCCGGCAGGTGGATTGGCTGGGCCTGTGGGCCAGGCCCGCCTGGGCGGGGGAGCCGGCAGTCTGCCTGGTGCTGCCCAAGACCTGGCGGCTCAGCGTCCGCCTGGGGCAGAGCGGGGACTTTTTGCAGGACAGCCAGCTGTACTCCGCCCAAAAGCCGGGCTATGACCCCAGCGAGACCTTCCGCATCCGGGAGTACGTCCCCGGGGATCCCCTGCGGCAGATCCACTGGAAGCTCTCCCAAAAAACCGACAAGCTCCTGGTCCGGGAGTTCGGCCTGCCCATTGTGGAGCGGATGCTCCTGCTGGCGGAGACCACCGGGATCCCCGGCACCGAGCTGACCCCCCACGGGATGGACCTGCTGCTGGCCCGGCTGGCGGCGGTGTCCGGTGAGCTCACCGCCCAGGGTATCGACCATGTGCTGGGCTGGACCCACCGGCAGACCGACACCTACTGCAGCCGGGAGATCCGGCAGCCCGAGGACCTGCTGCCCGCCCTGGCGGCGCTGCTGGAGCAGCCCATCGGCCCCGGGCAGACCACCGTGGCCGGCAGCTTCGGCCGGGAGCACGCCATGTGCGCCTATGCCCATGTGGCGGTGTTCTCCACCTATCCGGCCCCGGACCTGTCCCTGCTGTGCCACGGCAACCGGGTCACCCTGGTGCTGGACCCCGCCGACGCCCGGCAGCTGGGCGCCTGGGAGCAGGGGGCCGAGGTGATCGCCTGTGATGAAAAAACCACGCAATTGGAGTTATAAAATGTCAGAACAACAGATGCTGCGCCGGGCACAGCCCGGCTCCGCCCTGCCGGCGCGCCTGGCGGCCCTGGGGACGGCCTGGGCCGTCTATGCCGCCCTGTGGGGCAGCCTGTCCAGCCTGGGGGCCCTGTCCGGCCGGGGGGTGCTGCCCCTGGGGGCAGGCTTTGTCCTGTGCGGGGTGCTGTGCCTGCTGCCGGCCCGGCGGCTGCTGTGGCCGGTGCTGGCGGTGCTGGCCGTCGGCGCGGTGGCGGCCCTGGCGGGCTGGGGCCGGTTTTGGGAGGGCTGCGGGCTGTATCTCAACCGGCTCTTTGCCGCCAGCGAGGCGGCCCAGCCCTATCTGTATGAAAAATTTGAGGTGGGCAGCGGGGACCTGGATGCCATCCGGTATGCCCTGCTCCCCTTTGGCCTGTGGACCGGGGCCTGGCTGGCCCTCTGCGCCCGGCGGCGCTGGCGCATGGGCATTGGGGCCCTGCCCGGGGCGATGCTGGGGCTCTGTGCCTGGCTGGGGGTTGTTCCTGCCGGGCTGTGGCTGGGGCTGATCGCCGGGGCAGTGATCCTGGCTCTGTGCCTGCTGCAGGACCGGCCCAGCCTGGGGGGAACTGCGGTTGCCCTGGCAGCGACTGCCCTGGCCATTTGGCTGACGGCGGCCCTGCTGCCCGGGGTCCATCCCGGGCTCAGCGCCTGGGAGCAGTCCGCCCGGGACCGGCTGGCCCCCCAGACCATCTCCTACGCCCAGCGGGAGGAGTACCGGCAGGTGCTCTCCCAGCGGGCCCAGACCCGGGAATTCCTGCGGCAGGAGGAGGAAGCTCCCGCCCCGGAGGCTCCGGCCGGAACCTGGCTGCGCCCGGCGGGGATCGCCCTGGCGGTGCTGCTGATCCTGGCCCTGCTGTTCGGCCCTGCCCTGTGGCGGGATCGGCTGCACAAGCGGGCCCAGGCCCAGCGGGCGGGGCTGCAGGACCCGGACCCCAGGGTCCGGAGCATGGCCTGCGTGCTCTATGCCCTGCGCTGGCTGCGGCTGGCGGGGCTGGCCCGGGAGAATCTGCCCTTCAGCGCCTATGCCCCGGCCCTGGAGACCGCAGATCCCGCCCTGGGGCAGGCCTTCCGCAAAGCCCTGCCCCTGTGGCAGGAGGCGGCCTACAGCGGCCATGTACTCAGCCCGGAGCGGGCCCGGGAGGCGGAGGACTTTCTTGCCCGGGCGGAGACCTATGCCCTGGGCCATATGACCCGAAAACAAAAGCTGTACGCCCGGTATGTGGCGGCCATGGAGGGAGGCGATGGAAAGTGAAGCTCCGGATTCTTGCGCTGTGCGCCCTGCTGCTGCTGTTGGCCGGCTGCCGGGTGCGGGTGATTGACGACGCCCTGGCGGCGGACGTGGTGCTGCAGCAGCAGTCCGTGCCGGAGACCACCCAGCCCCCCGAGACCCAGCCGCCCGAGACAAAACCCCCTGAGACCGAAGCCCCGGAAACGGAGCCCCCTGAGACCGAGGCCCCGGAGACCCAGCCCCCCGAGACTGCGCCCCCGGAGACCCAGGCGGACGAGCTTCCCGAGGACGTCCCCCAGGCCCCGGATCAGAGCCCCGTGGGGGCCGGGCCGGTGGTACCGCTGACCCAGCCGGGGGAGGGGGGCACCCAGCCCGGGGGCGAAGCGCCCCCCGAGACCGCGGCCCCCGCCCCCGTGGCGGAGCCTGCCCCGGAGCCGCCCCCGGAGACCCAGCCCCCTGCTGCGGCCATCACCGTCACCCTGGACCCCAACGGCGGGGACGGCGGCAGTCTCAGCGTGTCGGTCCGCCCCGGGGAGACCTACGGCGCCCTGCCCCGGGTCACCCGCCACGGCTGGCAGTTTGTGGGCTGGTTTACCGACCGGGAGGGGGGCCTGGAGATCCGGGCCCAGGACGTGGTCACCCGCACAGAGAGCCACAGCCTCTACGCCCACTGGGAGCGGGCCGCGTCCACCTACACCCTGACCTACGACGGCAACGGCGGCCGGGTCAAATCCCGGGAGGCCACGGTGAAGATCCAGCCCGGGGACCTGTACGGCACCATGCCCACCCCCCTGCGGGAGGGCTACGAATTCCTGGGCTGGTTTACCGACCGGGACAGCGGGGTGCAGATCAGCCCCGGCTCCACCTATCGGGAGAACGGCGACCAGACCCTGTACGCCCACTGGCGGTATGACCCGGTGGCCTTTTGGACCTTTACCCTGAAAAACAAGACCCAGCAGATCTATCTCTGCCAGCAGACCACCGTCTATGTGGAGACCCAGCAGGACAACGTCACCCTGCTCCAGTGCGGGCTCATCACCGACACCGGCAGCCTGAACGCGGCGGCCAACCTGTCAGACCCCCACACCACCGACGACTGGGTCCTGGCCAAGAATCCCCCGGTGATCCTCAAGTGCGTGGACAGTCTCGCCCAGGCCCCGGAGACCCGGGCGGCCCTGGCGGCCCGCTTCCCCGGCCGCAGGGTGATTCTCACCACCCCCGACGGGCTGGGGGGCGGCAGCTACGGCCTGTACGCCCGGCTGGCCCTGGCCAAGGCCCTGTACCCGGACTGGTACAAGGACGTGGATCTGAGCCAGGCGGCCAAGGAGCTGGGCCTGGGCTACGTGCCCATTCAAACCGGATGACCGGCGTGTGCCACGCCTGTCTCATACAAAAATCAAGAGCAAAGGAGAAGAATCTATGAAACGACTACTCAGCCTGCTGCTGGCCCTGTGCCTGCTCGCCACCCTGGCGGTGGGAGTCAGCGCCGCGGAGGACAGCTACGCCGGCAAAACCGTGCTGATCTGCACCGGCAATCTCCGGGGCAACCTGGAGCTCTACCCCGCCATCAAGGCCGCCCGGGACGCCTATGCCGCCAAGGGCGCCAACGTCATCCTGGCGGACACCGGCAACTTTATGCAGGGCGACGGCCGGGTGAACGACACCTTCGGCGAGGCCGCCTACACCCTGATGGACGCCGTGGGCTACCAGGTGGCAGGCATGGGCCTGGCGGAGTTCGGCTATGCCGACGCCACCACCGGCTATGCCTACCACGGCAACTTCACCCGGTATTACACCCAGGCCATGCTGCAAAACGGCACCGGGGAGCTCACCTACAACCGCAACCGGGACGGCAGCGTGACCGGCACCCTCCCGGCCCGGGCGCCCGCCAAATTCACCGCCGTCTGCGCCGGGCTCACCCCCCTGCAGGAGAACGTCTACGCCTTCGAGCCCAGCTATGACTGCGCCCTCCCCGGCGGCAAGGTGCTGCGCTTTGTGGACGGAGACGACAACGCCTTTACTGACCGGGTCCAGGACGGCTTCCTGGCTCGGGCCGACGTCAGCGTTTCCAAGGACGGGGCGGATCTGACGGTGCTGCTGTGCGACAGCCCCCTGTCGGAACCCGTGGGCCCCACTGCCCCCACAGCGCCCACCGGCGCCGGGGCGGACACCCTGGTTGTGGCCCCCGAAAAGGACGGCCAGCTGCTTACCGGCGTGTACGTCATTGACAACGACACCCTGGCCGTGACCCATGAGCCCCTGGATCTCACCGGCAGGGACGAGACCATTGGGGCCCTGGTGGAGACCTACGTCCCCGCCCGGGTGCTGGGCACTGCCGAGATGATTCTGGACGGCCGCGACAGCGTCAACCGGGCCAGAGAGACGGACTACGGCGACCTGGTCACCGACGCCCTGGTCTGGTACGCCAAAAACTATGTGGACGGCTTCGACAAGAGCCTGCCCCTGGTGGGCATTGTGAACGGCGGCAACCTGGACAACTTTATCTACACCGGCGACGTCACCGAAACCGTGCTGCTCCGGGCCCTGCCCTTCTCCCCCATGGGCATCGGCGTGATTACCGTCACCGGCCAGCAGCTGCTGGAAACCCTGGAGGCCGCAACCCAGACCCTGCCCTGCCCCGGCTTTGCCCAGGTCTCCGGCCTGGAGTACCGGATCTACGCCCCGGAGGAGTATGACGCCGGGGAGGCCTACGGCAAGTTCTTCCGGGCGGATTCCATCCGCCGGGTGGAGATCCTGTCCGTCAACGGACAGCCCTTTGACCCCCAGGCCAGCTACAACCTGGTGGCGGACAACTATCTCATCAACGGCAACGACACCTATTACACCCTGGCCGAGGCAAAAAAGGCCGGCGCCCCCTGGGTCAACAACGGCAATGGCAAGAAGGTCCGGGATATTTTTGCGGACTACCTGCAGCAGGTCCTGGGTGGCAACCTGGACCCCTGCGACTGCGAGCCCAATCGGATTGAGATTGTAAACCGCCACCGCCTGCCCTGCCTGGACGAGAGCACCTGCCCGGGCCTGACCGCCTTTACCGATATGCCCGACCGGGGCACCTGGGCCCACAACCCCATTGACTGGGCGGTGGAAAACGGCGTCACCAACGGCATGACTGCCACCACCTTTGTGCCCCAGGGCACCATCACCCGGGGCCAGGCGGTGA
>DFIE01000052.1:6751-7009 GCA_002372735.1 Clostridiales bacterium UBA3705 | reverse complement strand
TTGGTGACCCGTTGGAGACTCGAATCGTTCAATCCTGCAACATGCCGGCGGCTTGTTGCATCCCCCAGTGCGCACACTGGGGATACCTTCGGGGTCACGGAATACGCACGCACCTTCCCGTAAATCATTGCGAAAATACGGAACCCTCTGCGTCATTCCCGCTGCTGTATGGCCGCTCGGTGAGCGGCCGCTACGGGAGCAAGGCCGGAATCTCGCTGCAAAACACCCACTGCGGCACGGGCGGATGTGGGCATCCGC
>DFIE01000052.1:0-6709 GCA_002372735.1 Clostridiales bacterium UBA3705 | reverse complement strand
GGATGTGGGCATCCGCCCCTACGGGTGCGATTGCATCCCGACCCCCCGTAGGGATCAATCCTGCCGGCCGCAACCGACCATCGATCCGATCCAACCTTGGCGGATTCGCCCACGGCCCATGGCCGGCCGGAATGCTTGTCCCACACAGCCAATGCCCCCGCCGGGTCAGCCCGGCGGAGGCATTGGCGTTTTATCTGTGCCTTTCCGGCCTAAATCTGAAGGCAGATGGGCCGGGGGGAGAGGCGCTCCAGACTGAAGTCTGCGGCCAGCTCCCGGGCGGACAGGGGGGCGGGGGAGGGCTGCAGGCCCGCGGCGTGGGCCAGCAGCCCGATCAGAGCCTGGGGCGTGTAGCGCAGCCGCAGATTGCCCAGGTCCAGATCCCGGTCCCGCTTGCTCAGCCGCCGGCCGTCCGGGGCCACCAGCAGGGGGATGTGGCAGTACGCCGGCGCCGGGGCCTCCAGCAGCCGGTACAGATACAGCTGCCGGGCGGTGGAGGAGAGCAGATCCTCCCCCCGGACCACCTGGGTCACCCCGGCTGCGGCGTCGTCCACCACCACGGCCAGCTGGTAGGCGTACACTCCGTCGGAGCGGCGGATCAAAAAATCTCCGCACTCCCGGGCCAGATTCTCCTCCACCCGCCCGGCCAGAAGATCCGTAAAGCACACAGTCTCCTCCGGCACCTGCAGCCGCCAGGCGGGGGTCCGGCTGCCGGACAGCCTGATCCGGTCCGCGGGGGTCAGATTCCGGCAGGTGCCGGCGTAGAGCAGCCTGCCGTCTGCGGCGTGGGGGGCGGAGGCGGCGTGGAGCTCCCCTCGGCTGCAAAAGCAGGGGTAGACCAGCCCCATGGCCGCCAGCCGGTCAAAGGCCCGGGCGTAGGCCTGGGTGCGCTGAGACTGCCAGGGGGCCTCCCGGTCCCAGTCCAGCCCCAGCCAGCGCAGATCCTCCATCAGCTGCAGGGCGTACTCCCTGCGGCAACGCTGGGGGTCCAGATCCTCTATGCGCAGCACCATCTCCCCGCCCTGGCTGCGCACGGCGCACCAGGCCATCAGGGCTGCAAACACGTTGCCCAGGTGCATCCGCCCGCTGGGCGAGGGGGCAAAGCGTCCTACGATCACCGCGGACCCTCCCTTCGCTTTTCTACATCATAGCATATTCCCGGCCAAAAGGCCAGCAAAAAAGGCGCGCCGCAAACAAAGCATTTGCGGCGCGCCGGAAAACGGCATGCGGCAGCTTGGCCTGCCTTTGAAGGCGCGGTTACAGTACAGAGGCGTACAGCTCCAGATAGGCCCGGGCGGGCAGCGTCCAGCTGAAGTCCTCCTCCATGTCGTGGATGGCCAGCTTGGTCCAGCCCTCGGGGTTGCCGTAATAGTCGCCCAGGGCCCGGTCAATGGCGCCCAGGAAGTCGTCGCCGTTGTAGGACTGGAAGGTGTAACCTCTGCCCTCGCCGGTTGCGGCGTTGTAGGGCGGCACGGTGTCCTTCAGGCCGCCGGTGGCGTTGACAATGGGCACGGTGCCGTAGTGCATGGCAATCAGCTGGCTCAGGCCGCAGGGCTCAGACTTGGAGGGCATCAGATACATATCCGAGCCCGCGTAGACTCTGGAGGCCAGTGCGGGGTCAAAACGCAGGTTCATGGAGAACTTGCCGGGGTAATCGTTGGCAATGGCCTGCAGGGCGTGCTCAAACTTGGCCTCGCCGGTGCCCACCACCACCAGCTGCACCTCCCGCTCCAGCAGCCGGCGGATGATGTAGCACAGCAGATCGATGCCCTTGTGAGAGGCCAGCCGGGTGACCATGGACAGGATGGGGGCGTCAGAGCGCTCCAGCCCCAGCTCGTCCTGGAGGGCCCGCTTGTTGACCAGCTTGTCGGCAAAGGTTTCGGCGGTGTAGTTCTTGGCCAGGGCCTTGTCGGTGGCGGGGTTGTAGACCTGGGTGTCGATGCCGTTGGTGATGCCCTTGAGCATCTCCCCCTTGGCCGCCAGGATGCCGGACAGGCCGTGGGCGTAGTAGGGGTAGCGCAGCTCCCAGGCGTAGGTGGAGGACACCGTGGTGACCAGATCCGCCTTGACAATGGCGGCCTTCATAAAGTTGATGCAGCCGTCATAGGTGCAGATGCCCCGCCAGTAATCCTCCAGGCCCAAGACCTCGTTGAAGAAGTCGGCCCCAACCTTGCCCTGGTACTCCACGTTGTGGATGGTGAACACCGTTCTGGCGGTGGGGAACTGGGGGCGGAACTCGGCGTCCAGGTACACGGGCACCAGGGCGCTCTGCCAGTCGTGGCAATGGATGATCTCCGGCCGGAAGTCCAGCCAGTTCATGGCCGCCAGCACTGCCTTGCAGAAGTAGGCAAACCGCTCGCCGTCGTCATAGAAGCCGTAAAGCCCGTCCCGGCAGAAGTAGTACTCGTTGTCGATAAAGTAGACCTGCAGCCGGTCGTTGTCGTTTTTCAGCCGGAACAGACCCACATACTGCTGCCGCCAGGTGAGATTCACCGAAAAGGAGGTGAGCAGCTCGGCCTCGTAGTCGGACTGGTACTTGATCTTCTTGTAGTAGGGCAGGAACAGGGCAATCTCATTGCCCTCAATCCGGCTCAGCTGGGTGGGAAGCGCCTGCAGAACATCGCCCAGGCCGCCGCTCTTGATATAGGGGGCGGCCTCGGAGGTGATCATGGCAATTCTCATACCACGTCACCTCTGTTCAGAATCACAGGGTGCTCCGCGGTGCCGATGAGCTTCACGCCGGCGTTGATTTTCACGTCCTTGTCCAGGATGCAGTATTCCAGGTGGGCGCCGATGCCGATTTCGGTGTTGGCCATCACCACGCAGTTTTTCACAAAGGCGCCGGTGGACAGCCGCACGCCCCGGAAGAACACGGAGTGCTCCGCCGCGCCCAGCAGCAGGCAGCCGTCGGCCACGATGCAGTTGTCGATTTCGGAGTGCTCGCCGTAGTAGCAGGGCACCTGGTCACGGACCTTGGTGTAGATGGTCAGGCCCTCGCGGAACAGGCTCTTGCGGGTGTCGGCGTCAATCAGGGCCAGGTTGTTGCGGAAGTACTCGTCGGTAGACTCGTTGAACAGGGCCACGTTGTGGAACTCATAGGCGCCCACGGTGAACTCCGCGTCGGTCCAGCCCTTGAGAATCAGCTCCCGCTCCAGGCGGTAGCGGCTGTGGGCCACGGCCTCGGCGGCCTTTTCCATCAGGAAGTCCCGGCGCATGACAAACAGACCCATGGAGGCCAGGTAGTCGGCGGGGGCGGCATAGTCCACGGCCATGTCGGTGATCTCGCCGTTGACGTCCAGATTCACTGCCAGGTCCAGCTGCTTCTTGCTGTTGGCGATGCCCCGGGTGACCACCACGGTGATGTCCCGGCTGGACTCGATGTGCTTTTTTACCACCTCTTCCAGGTCGATGGCGCACAGCACGGCGGCGTCGGCCAGGATGACGTAGTCCTCATGGGCATAGCGCAGGTGGTCCGTGGCGGACTCAATGGCGTCCAGCTTGCCCCGGAAGGAGCCGGGATGGCCGCTGGAGAAGGGGGTGATGAACTCCAGGCCGTTTTCCTCCAGCTCCAGATCCCACTCCTCGCCGGAGCCGATGTGGTTCATCAGGCTCTGGTAGTTGTACTGGGTGATGATGCCGATGTGGCGGATGCCGGCGTTGGACATATTGGAAAGGGTGAAGTCGATCTGGCGGTAACGGCCGCCGTAGGGCAGCGAGGCCTGGGTGCGCTTGTTGGTGAGCTGGCCGAGGCTGCTGTCATAGATGTTTGCAAATACAAGACCCATTACGTTTTTCATGGTGTGTTCCCTCCTGCCTTAAAGAATCTCGCCGGGCTTGACGACCTGGTTGGGCTCGATCACGTGGTTTTTGCCCACCACGGAGATGGCCCGGTCCTCGCCGTCCTTAAAGGTGCCGCCGATCACAGCGCCGCTGTGAACCACGCAGCCCTCGCCGATGATGGCGTTGCGGATGATGGCGCCGTCCTCAATGATGGCGTCGGGCATGATGACGGAGTCCTCAATCATGGCGTCGTGGCCCACGCGGCAGCCGGTGGAGACCACGCTGTGCCGGATGGAGCCGTAGATCTCACAGCCCTCGGCAATCAGACAGTCCACGTTTTTAGATTCCGCCGCAATAAAGGAGGCGGGCAGGGCGTAGTTTCTGGCGTAGATCTTGGCCTTGCCGTCGTTCAGATTGAACGCGGGGTCGATGCCCAGCAGCTCCATGTTGGCCTCCCACAGGGAGGAGATGGTGCCCACGTCCTTCCAATAGCCCTCAAAGTCATAGGCGAAGAGCCGGTGGCCGGCGTTCAGAATGGCGGGGATCACGTTCTTGCCGAAGTCGTTTTCGGAGTTGGGGTCGTTCTCGTCGTCGATGAGGAACTTCTTCAGCACGGACCACTTGAACACGTAGATGCCCATGGAGGCGTTGTTGGACTTGGGCTGCTTGGGCTTCTCCTCAAACTCGTAGATGGAGCCGTCGGGGTTGGTGTTCATGATGCCGAAGCGGGAGGCCTCCTTCATGGGTACCTTGCGCACGGCGATGGTCACGTCAGAGTCCTTCTCCTCGTGGAAGCGGATCATCTTGGCGTAGTCCATGCGGTAGATATGGTCGCCGGAGAGGATCACCACGTTTTCGGGGTCATAGCGCTCAATAAAGCCGATGTTCTGATAGATGGCGTTGGCCGTGCCCTTGTACCACTCGGACTTTTTGCTGCGGGCATAGGGGGGCAGGACCTGCACGCCGCCGTGGGAGCGGTTCAGACCCCAGGGCTGGCCGTTGCCGATGTACTCATTGAGCTCCAGGGGCTGATACTGGGTCAGGATGCCCACGGTATCGATGCCGGAGTTGACACAGTTGGACAGGGGGAAGTCGATGATGCGGTACTTGCCGCCGAAGGGAACAGCGGGCTTCGCCATATGGCTGGTCAGGATACCAAGACGACTTCCCTGCCCGCCTGCCAGCAGCATGGCGACGCAGCGCTTTTTACGCAGCATATCCATCACTCCTTGTCTTTGGGCCGATACAGCCCGTTGTTTTTTCCGCGAACAAAGACGCTGGAACAGTTTTTACCCAACGAACATCTCCGCAGAATCAAAAAATGAACCGTTTCAGATGTGAAATTAGGGATAAAAATGAATCAAACGGTCTTGAATCAATATAGCTCTATTTNNTGATGCGGTACTTGCCGCCGAAGGGGACGGCAGGCTTGGCGGTGTTCTCGGTGAGCACCATCAGTCTGCTGCCCTGGCCGCCGGCCAGAAGCATGGCTACACTGCGTTTCTTTTGAAAATTCATGATGATCGGGTCTCCTTTTTTATACTAAATTTTAACTTGTCTTACAAATGAGGCTCAGGCCTTTTTGCTCGGCCTGCCGGCCCTGGCCTTGGGCTTATAGAACAGCACGCTCAGCGGCGGCAGGGTGAACTCGGCGGAGTACTCCAGCTCACCCCAGGCGGATTTCTCCGCGGTGATCTGGGGCAGGGGGGTGCCCCAGCCGCCGTACTTGGTCTCGTCGGAGTTCAGCACCAGCTCGTAGCTGCCGGCCTTGGGCAGGCCCAGACGGTAGTTCTCCCGCTTCACCGGGCAGAAGTTGCAGATGCCGATGATCTCTCTGCCCCGGTCGTCAATCCGGCGGAAGGCGATGACGGAGTTGTCCCGGTCGTCACAGGAGATCCAGCGGAAGCCGTCCCAGCTCTGGTCATTCTGCCAGAAGGCGGGGTTGTCCAGGTACAGGTGGTTCAGATCCCGCACAAAGTCCTTCATCTGGGCGTGGCGCTCATACTCCAGCAGCACCCAGTCCAGGCCCTGGTTCTCGTTCCACTCGATGAACTGGGCAAACTCATTGCCCATAAAGTTCAGCTTCTTGCCGGGGTGACCCATCTGCCAGCCGAAGAAGGTCCGCAGGTTGGCAAACTGGTCGGTGTAGTAGCCGGGCATTTTGCCGATGAGGGAGCACTTGCCGTGGACCACCTCGTCGTGGCTCAGGGGCAGCACGTAGTTCTCGGAGTAGGCATAGGTCATGGAGAAGGTCAGGTTGTTGTGGGAGAACTTCCGGTAGATGGGGTCCAGGGACATGTACTTCAGCATGTCGTTCATCCAGCCCATGTTCCACTTGAACAGGAAGCCCAGGCCCCCGTCGTTGGTGGGCCGGGTGATCAGCGGGAAGGCGGTGGACTCCTCTGCTACCATCATGGGCTGGTGAGCCACCCGGAAGGCGGCCTCGTTCAGCCGGCGCAGGAAGTTGATGGCCTCCAGATTCTCCCGGCCACCATAGATGTTGGGCCGGTAGTTGGGCCGGTTGTAGTCCAGGTACAGCATAGAGGCCACAGCGTCCACCCGGATGCCGTCCACATGGTACTTCTCCAGCCAGAACACCGCGTTGGACACCAGGAAGGACAGCACCTCGGGCTTGCCGTAGTCGTAGATCCGGGTGGTCCAGTCGGGATGCTCGTTCATCATGGGGTCGGACAGCTCGTAGCAGCAGGTGCCGTCAAACTCATACAGGCCGTTTTCATCCTTGGGGAAGTGGGCGGGCACCCAGTCCAGAATCACGCCGATGCCGGCCTGGTGCAGCCGGTCTACAAACTCCATCAGCAGCTTGGGCTCGCCGTAGCGGGAGGTGGGGGAGTAGTAGCAGGTGACCTGATAGCCCCAGGAGGGGTCATAGGGGTATTCGGTGATGGGCATCAGCTCCACGTGGGTGTAGCCC
>DFIE01000050.1 GCA_002372735.1 Clostridiales bacterium UBA3705 | reverse complement strand
TCCTTACCAAGGATGCGCTCTACCGGCTGAGCTATAACAGCGTTTCGCAGTCAGCTTCGTTATTATATCAAAAAAAACGGAAATGTCAAGCATTATTTTCCGTTTTTTCAAAAAATCTTCCCCCGGGCAGTCTCCGGCCGGGAAAGAGGACACCGGCCCGGCAGGGGAGACCTGCCGGGCCGATACTGCACTCAGCCCCAAAGGGCGGAGAGCATGGGGATTACCTGCTTTTTCCGGCTCATCACACCGGGCAGGAACAGGGTGTTGCCCTTCACCTCGGTGTTGAAGGCCTGGGCAATGTCGTCGGGGTTGCCCAGGAAAATCAACTGGGTGCCCTCCAAAAGCACGTCTGTCAGCATCAGGATCATAATGTCATAGCCCTTTTCGGCCTTGTCCTTGCGCATCTGGTCCAGGAACTCCTCCTTGCGGTCAAGCATGGATACCGAGTCCACACAGGTGATCTGGCTGACGCCCAGATAGTGCCCCGCAATGTGGAAGTCCTTAAAGTCGGTGTACATGAGGTCCTTGGCGGATTTGTCTCCGCCCAGGGAGGCGGCAAAGATAAACTGTCCCAGCTCATCCAGCGACAGTCCTGCAATCCGGGCCAGGCGCTCGGCGATGATCCGGTCCCTGGAAGTGGCAGTGGGGGATTTAAAGATGACCGTGTCAGAGATAATGGCGGCGCACATCAGACCGGCCATTTTTTTCGAGGGCATCAGCCCCTTCTCCTGGTACATCTCTGCCACAATGGTGGTGGAGCTGCCCACAATCTCGTTGCGGAAGAAAATGGGGTTGTTGGTCTGGATGTCGGCCAGCCTGTGGTGGTCAATGATGCCCAGCACCTCAGCCTGGTCCAGCCCGGGCACGGATTGGGCCAGCTCGTTGTGGTCCACCAGCACCACCTTTTTCCGCCTGGGCTTAATCAGGTGGTATCTGGAAAGGGTGCCCACCACCTTTTCGTTCTCATCCAGAATGGGGTAGCAGCGGTAACGGCTCTTGGAGACCACCTCACGCACGTCGTCGATGTAGTCCTCCAGGTGGAAGGTGACCATGTCATAGGTCTGGCAGATCCGGGCAATGGGGATGGACTGGAAGATCAGCCGGGCTGCCCGATAGGCGTCAAAGGGGGTGGAGATGATGCAGGTTTTGGTTTTCAGATCCCGCAGCTCCGGGCTCAGTTCGGCCTCGCACAGGATCAGGCACTGGATGTTGGACTCCAACGCCCAGCGGATGACCTCGGGCTGATCACCGCAGATGGCGATATAATCCTCTCCGTTGAACAGCAGCTGATCCGAACCCTTGGGCAGGGCAAAGATCACTTCGCCTGAGATGGTGTCCACAATGCTGCCCGCCTCGTTGAGCACCCGGCCCTCCAGCACGGAGAGCAGATTGAACAGGGGAATGTCATGGACCACCGGGTCGGTGATGGTTTTCATGTCGTAGGTTGCCACGTCGCCGGAGGAGAGCATTCCGTAAAGGGTGCCGTCCTCGTTGGTCACGGGGATGGCGGCAATGGCGGAATCACTCTGCAAAATGGACCAGCCTCTGTCAACGGTCAGGGCGGCGCTCAGGGCAGGGGGGGTATCAAATTCCAGGTCCTTCACCTGGGTCCGGACGTTTTTGATGAGCACCGGGGGCTCAAAGCCGAACCGGTTCAAAATCCGCTTGGACTCATCGTTCAGATGGCCCAGCCGCGCCGCCACATAGCCCCGTTCGCCCAGGGCGTTCTGCAGGGCAGAGAAGGACATGGCGGAAACGATGGAGTCGGTGTCCGGGTTGCGGTGACCGGTGACAAATACTTGTTCCATGTAGAGACCTCCTGTGGATAGATATCTATATTATCCTATTTTTCCCCCCATTTGTCAATCGCAGGGACTCGTCCTTTTTCCGGTTTTTTCATGTGTTTTTTGGCAGATACTACAAAAAGCGCCGGGGGGTCTTGCAAGGTTGGGGAGTTTCCGGTATAATAAGGGCGGCGGAAAGCCGCCAAATAAAGATGTAAGGGAGACTGAATGCATGAAAAGAAGCCTTTCCGTATTTCTGGTCCTGGCCCTGCTGCTGAGCCTGCTGCCCATGACGGTGGCAGCTGCAGACGCAGAGACTGTGGAGTTTGCGGTGCTCTCCACCACAGACATCCACGGCAAGTGCTGGGACACCAACGTCCTCACCGGCGGGGCGGAGAACAACAATATGCTCCGCGTTTCCACCGCAGTGGCACAGTACCGGGAGACCTACGGGGACAATCTCCTGGTGATCGACAACGGCGATCTGTACCAGGGCACCCCGGTTTCCGTGGTGCAGCTGGGCAAGATCACCTCCGGCGAGAGCGATCTGCCGCCGGCCATGGCCCTGTGCCTGGCGGAAATCGGCTATGACGCCTCTGTCCTCGGCAATCACGAGTTCAACTATCCCTGGACCACCATGACCAAGGCCTACGACTATCTGGCCTCCAGGGGGGTGCCCGTCATCACCGCCAACCTCTACTACGACGGCAGCGACGGCGTACACCAGCGGGGGGAGAACGTCTTCCAGCCCTATCTGGTCAAAACCTTCAAAATCGGCGACACCGAGCACAAAATCGGCGTTCTGGGCTTTGAGAACACCGACTGCACCCGTTGGGACGTGCCGGACAATTACCCCGGCATTGTCTTCGCCCATCCCGATAACACCTCCATGTCCATGGCCTGGGAGGCCCAGCGCTACATCCCACAGATGAAGGCGGAGGGCTGCGAATTCATCATTGTGTCCTATCACTCCGGCACCGGCTCTGCCTCCGGCGAGCTGGTCTTCGGCCAGAACACCGAGGGCCAGGTCACTCGCATGATCACCGAGTGCGAGGGCATCGATATGGTCATCGCCGGCCACGACCACTCCAGCACCTACTCCAACACCTATCTCAACGACAAGAACGGCAAGCCCGTCCTGGTGGTCAACGGCGGCGGCCAGCAGCTGACCCAGTCGGTCTTCTCCTTCCGGGAAGAGGACGGCGTCCTGCGCTACGACATCAAATCCACCCAAAACCTCAAACTGGCAAATTATGCCTCCGATGAGGCCCTCAAGGCCAAGCTCCAGCCCTACGCGGACATGGCCGAGGCCTATGTGAACCAGACCGCCGGTACCGCTGTGGGCACCTGGGACACCTCTTCCAAATACTACCTGCAGCAGACCGACACCATGGATCTGATTAACTGCGCCCAGATGGATTACGGCACCAAGTATCTGGCCAAGAAGTACGACACCCCCGAAAAGCTGGAGGCCCTCTACGCGGCCACCGGGCTGGACCATCTGGAGGTGGATATGTCCTCTACCTCCGCCGTCACCAGCAACAGCTACTACGTCCAACCCGGCGAGATCACCATGAAGACCATCGTCCAGATGTACCGCTTTGACAACAACGTCCTGTACCTGCTGCCCCTGACCGGAGCACAGATCAAGGCCATCCTGGAGCAGAACGCCTCCACCCGTCTCAAGGCGGTGGTGCGCAACGGCAGCGTCTCCTACACCACCATCGGCGAAAACTTCACCAACCCCGTCTTCGGCGGCCTGAACTTCACCTACGATATGTACCAGCCCGAGGGCAGCCGCGTGGTCATTGAGGGCTTCTCCAACGGCAGAGCCTTTGATTTGGAGAAGACCTACATTGTGGCCTGCAACTCCTACCACCTGGGCAACACCGGCTGCGGCTTCGGCGCCTACAGCACCACTGACTCCATCTGGAACCAGAACGACGACCTGGCCGGCGGCAACGTCCAGGAAGTCCTGCTGGAGTACATCCAGGACAAGGGCGAAATCACCACCGAGCCCTTCACCTGGTCCTGGAAGCTGGACTACACCGGCGACCCGGACGCCCCCACCGAGCTGGTAGGCGACTTTGCCGCCAAGAAGGTGGATACCGTTGCCGACGGCGACGAAATTGTCATCTACTATGACGCGGAATCCACCGTGATCGGCCTGGAGCCCGCCGCCGACAACCGCCGTCTGGATTCTGTGAACGCCACCGTCCAGGGCGAGTATCTGGCAGCCTCCGACAAGGCCGCGGTCTTCACCGTGGGCATGGTGGACGAGGAACAGGGCATCTTCACCCTGAAGAGCGAAAAGGGCTATCTCACCACCGGGGCCACCGGCAACAGCCTGGGCTTTGGGGACGAATCCGGCGAGCTGGCCCAGTGGAAGCTGGAGCCCGTGGAGGGCGGCTTCCACATCATGAGCGTGGGCGTTGCTCACAACGGCAACCACAACCAGGCCATTGAGTGGTACACCGGCTTCACCACCTACGGCGTCAAGGACACCGCAATTTATCTGTTCAATATTTACAAGCTCCAGCCCACTGCCAAGCGGGCCGCGGAGATTGAGGACGGCGGCAAGTACGCCATCTACTATGACGACGAGAGCCTCACCCTGGCCGACACCGAAAACAGCGGCGGCCTTGGCAGCGTGAAGAACACCGTCTCCGGCCCCTTCCTGATGCTCCCCGTGGCGGAGAACACCCTGGTGGTCACCGCCCATGTGGACGCGGAGGGCAGAATCGACTTCACCACCGACGAGGGCAAGCATCTCACCTCCGGGGCCACCGGCAACAGCCTTTCTCTGACCGACGAGCTGGCAGAAAACGACTGCAGCCTCTGGACGCTCACCGCCGTGGAGGGCGGCTTCCACATCATGAATGTGGGCGCCAACTACAACGGCAACCACAACCAGGCCCTGGAGTACTACTCCGGCAAGTTCACTGTCTACGGCGTTAAGGACACCGGCGCCTATCTGTTCAACCTCTATCAGCTCCCCGCCGAGGAGGAGCCCGATACCCTGAAGTTTGAGGTGGTGAAGGACAGCTCCAATTCCACCCGCTTCGGTCATGTAGATATCAACATCTCCGTGGAGGAGTTCCTGGAGCTCTTCCAGCTGGGCGACATCGTCACCGTCACCGTCAACGGCTTCACCTTTGACGCCCCTGTGGTCACCAACTATGACGACGTGGATACCGGCAACTACCTGCTGCGCTGCGCCAACGGCAAGAAGGTGGTCACCCTGGCCATCAACTACGGCCAGATCGGCGTCCGCTCCGGCCTGCTGGAGGCCGTGGAGGGCGGCTACGCCTTCAAGGAAGGGCTGGAATGGCCCATGTTCGCCACTGTAGAGCTGAAGCAGGCCGGCGGCTATGCCGATGAGCTGTCTGTCCGCAAGCTGACCCGCACCAACGAGCGCTCCGACTATGCGGATCTGAGCGACGCTGCGTTTGCCAACTTCCGTGCCGTTGCCACCACCGGCATGGGCGAGAACCGGCTGTACCGGTCCTCCAGCCCCATCGACCCGGATCTGGGCCGCAACACCTACGCCGACGCCGCCGCCAAGGAGGCCGGCGTGAAGACCTTCATCAACCTGGCGGACACCGAGACTGACGCCAAGGCCTTTGAGGGTTACGCAGATACCTACTACGCCACCCAGACCGTCAAGTTCCTGGGTCTGCCTGTGGCCTTCACCAGCGACGAGTTCAAGGCCGGCCTGGCCGAGGGCTACAGATTCATCGCCGCCAACGAGGGCCCGTATCTCATCCACTGTCTGGAGGGCAAGGACCGCACCGGCCTGTCCGTGGCCGTGCTGGAGGCCCTGATGGGCGCAGGTCTGGAGGAGATCCAGGCGGACTACCTGCAAACTTATGTCAACTACTTCGAGGTGCAGGAGCACAAACATCTGCCTCTGACCGAGGCCCAGGAGACCGTGCTCAAGGGCATCATCACCAAGAACCTGGGCATCATCTTTGATGCCGAGCTCACTGCCGACACCGACCTGGCCGCCGAGGCCGAGGCCTATCTCACCGAGTTGGGCCTGACCACCGAGGAAATTGCCGCCGTGAAGACCAACCTGGGCGCACAGACCCAGCGTGTGGAGTTTGAAGACGTGCAGGATCCGAATAGATTCTACTACGTACCGGTGTACTGGGCAGTGGAGAACGAGATTACCAACGGCATGAGCGCCACGCTCTTTGCCCCCGATAACAACTGCACCCGTGGCCAGGTAGTCACCTTCCTGTGGCGTGCGGCGGGCAAGCCCGGCCATGAGACCACCGAGAATCCCTTCACCGACGTGGACGAAAAGGCCTTCTACTATGACGCTGTTCTCTGGGCAGTGGAGAACGAGATTACCAACGGCATGAGTGCCACCACCTTTGCGCCCAACGGCAACTGCACCCGTGGCCAGGTAGTCACCTTCCTGTACCGGTTTGCGGGCAAGCCCACAGTGGAGCAGACCGCGTCCGCCTTCACCGATCTGCGCGCCGGCGCCTATTACACCGACGCAGTGGCCTGGGCCGTGGCCAACGACATCACCAACGGCCTGAATGCTACCACATTCGCGCCTGAGAACTACTGCAACCGTGGGCAGGTGGTCACCTTCCTGTACCGGCAGCAGAGTGCTCCGGCACCCACTGCACCCACCGCACCCACCCAGCCCACCACTGAGGGCTGATCCACCATGCAAGAGGGCAGGGGCTTCGGCCTCTGCCCTCTGAATCATAAAGGGGAGGGGAGCAGGTTTTTTGAATTATTTGCAAGAAACCTCTTGACAAATCGGGACTTAGGGTGTATATTAACTAAGCTGTTTTGTGAAGCAGCACCGCAAACGACCTGGAGTGGTATCGAAGCGGTCATAACGAGCACGACTGGAAATCGTGTGTACGTCAAAAGCGTACCGAGGGTTCGAATCCCTCCCACTCCGCCATGAAAAAAGCGCTTTTTGTCTACCAGACAAAAGCGCTTTTTTCAACGAAATCCGTCCTTTCGGACGGGTGAAATCTACCTTCGGTGGGTGAAATCGCTTCGCGGTGAAATCCCGCTTCGCGGGGTGCGGGACGGATTTCATTTCACCCGAGGACGAAGTCCGAGGATTTCACCAATGGCATTGGCCGTTGATTTCACCGCGGCCGGGGCCGCGATTTCACTGTTGCTCTTTCAGGTTCCATATGATATGATGTTCACGAGGTGACTTCTATGGCTGAAAGCAAACTTGCCGCACTCTCAATGGATTTTGCTGTTAAAGTACTGAGACTGTGTGATAGTATCAAGGGTCATTATTCCCTTGTCAATCAGTTGGAACGTTCCGGTACCTCAATCGGCGCAAACATTCGGGAAGCAAACTATGCGCACAGCAGACCGGATTTTATTGCAAAATTTCAAATTGCACTGAAAGAATGCTATGAAACAGAATACTGGCTTGAATTGCTG
>DFIE01000155.1 GCA_002372735.1 Clostridiales bacterium UBA3705 | reverse complement strand
ACGTCGGGGATGCAGCCCTGCCAGCGCAGCACGTCCATGGGCATGTACTCGTTGTAGATGTTGTTGGCCATCTCGGGCAGATGCTCGTCCACCAGCCAGTAGTGCTCGGTGAGCTGCATCTTGCGGGCGCCGAAGCGGTCCCCCTCGGGGGGCGTGGGATAGGCCTGGTAGAAGGCGTATTTGATGCAATAGGGGGTAAACTTGCTGATGGATTCGGGCACGTGATACTTATACAGCCACTGCTCCAGCTTGGGGCGGTACTCCTCTTTGGCCAGGCCCACGTAGATGAGGCTGCGCATCAGGTTGAATTCAAATGCCATAACAGAATCTCCTTTTTGACTGTGCGGGGCGGATCACTTGGCCTTGGAGGGGGAGGGGGTGGCCTCCACCACCGCGGTGTAGTGGGCCTTGCGGGCCTTGAACTCGGGGTCGCGGAACAGGTTCATCAGCTTGCTCTCGTTTTCAAAGATGTCCTTGCCGTGGGCAGCCTTGCCGGAGAGCAGGTCGTGGCAGTGCCAGATCTGGCCGTTTTCGCCCAGCTCGGGGTCGGCCACCAGACGCATGGCGCCTTCCTGCAGCTCCAGGTGGCCCTCCAGGCCGCAGAGCTCGCACACCGCGTGGTTGGTCTCGGGGAAGATGTAGATGGCGTTGCCGTGGCAGTGGGGGCACACGCCCTTCTTGCCCTTCCACAGATCCAGCTCGTCGGAGCCGGGGATCATCACGTGGTTGTCAATGATGTACTGGGCAGCCTCCACCAGGTTGCGGCCGATTTCCTTCATCCGCTCGATCTTGTCGTCCTGCATGATGACGTCCTTGGACCAGGAGAAGAAGTCGTTGTCCACGACCTTCCAGCCGGGGGACATGGCCAGCATGGCGTGGTCGGTCTCCACGCGGACAGCCCAGTCAGAGCCGCCGATGCCCACAAAGGAGATGGCCTTCTGCTGGAAAATCCGGGGGTTCAGGCCCTCCTTGCCCTGCTCCTTCAGCTTGCCGTCCAGCATGAGCAGCATGCCGGTGTCGTGGCCGGGACCCATGCGGTCGGTGAGCACGTGGAACAGGCCGGAGCCGCCGGACTCGTAGATGGGATCCACCACCAGCACGCCGTCGGCCTCCACCATCTTGTTGTACAGGGCGGCATAGTCGTCGCGCTGGGTGCAGATCATGCCCTTGCCCATGACCAGGCCCTTGGAGCAGGCCACGCAGCCGGTGCAGTACTTGATGTCCCAGTCAAACACGTGGATGAATTCGATCTCGGCGCCCGCCTCACGGGCAGCCTCCAGTGCCACGCGGCACATGGTGTCGTTGTTGCCGTTTTTGGTCCCGCAGGAGAGTCCCAGGATTTTCATGTCATTTACCTCCTAAAATGTGTCGTTTGTATAAACTGACGGGTTTCAATTTGTGCCTGAATTCATTATAAGGCGATATCACCAAAATGGAAAATGCCAATATTTGAATTTTATGATAACATTATTGTTATGATAAAATTGAGGAATTGGCATTGGCATTCCCCCGCGGGGCGGTTTATAATGGAATCAGGCAAAAAGCAACCCCACCGACCCCTCCGGGGGCGGAATTACAACAGGAGGCGCAGCCATGAGCGAAAAGTTTTACGCCAAGAGCCCCGGCAACGAGGGCTATATCAAGAACATGGAGGTCCTGTCCCACCACGACTGTGACAACCACTACCTCTTCCAGTCCCAGCTCTACAAAACCAAGGACGGCCGGTACTACCTCTACGGCGGCTGCTTCTTCGGCTACGGCGTGGAGATCCTGGACGTGACCGACCCGGCCAACCCCCGCCACGTGCAGTACATGCCCGTGATGGACCCGGAGATCTACCCCTATATGTCCACCCCCAAGGTCCAGATCTGCGACGATTTGATGATCGTGGCCAACGGCAACTGCCTGCCCTTCCTGCACGGGCCCGCCCCCGAAAAGTTTGAGCCCGCCCCCGGCGGCATCCACATCTTCTCCCTGAAGGACGACCCCGAGCACCCCAAGAAGCTCTCCTTCTGGTCCACCGGTGACCCGGAGAACGGCCGGGGCGCCGGCGTGCACCGCTTTACCTACAACGGCGGCCGGTACGTCCACCTGGCGGCCACGGCCTCCGGCTTTAAAGACTACATCTACCGCATTGTGGACATCTCCGACCCCGAGCACCCCGTGGAGGCCGGCCGCTGGTGGAACCCCGGCCAGTTCTTCGGCAACCAGACCGAGAAGACCCGGAAGAAGGAGTGGAACGGCTGGCAGGGCTACAACACCTATCCCGGCTTTGTCCACTTCCCCTATGCCGAAACCGACTCCAACCTGGTGTACATCAGCTGCGCCGGCGCGGGCTTCAAGATCCTGGACATCTCCAACCCCAAGGTGCCCCAGGTGGTGGGCGAGTGCAAAATGACCCCGCCCTTTGCCACCAAGTTCGGCGGCGCCCTGTGCCACACCTTTATGCCCGTCCACGGCACCCGCTACGCCGTGGGTATGCAGGAGGGCGAGCGGCAGTGGACCTACTCCAAGCACGAGTTTGACAGGTTCGGCGTCCACGCCTTCTGCGGCATCGAGGCCTTTGACGTGTCCGATCCCACCGACCCGGTGCTGATCTCCATCTTCCCCTATCCCGAGGTGCCCGAGGGCTTCCCCTACAAGAACTTCAACCAGCTGGGGCAGGACTTCCCCACCTCCTTCGGCCCCCACAATCTCCACGAGCCCATGACCCACAAGACCTGGATCGAGGACCGGGCCGACCGGATCTACGACTGCTACTTCCACGCGGGATTGCGGGTGTACGACTTCTCCGACCCCTACGTGCCCAAGGAGATTGCCTACTTCATCCCCCCCAACCCGGAAAAGCTCTGCTTTGACGTGCCCATGCACAACAAGCCCCTGGGCACCGCCGAGGACCTGGTGGTGGACGACCGGGGTTACATCTACCTCAACGCCCTGCACGACGGCGTGTACATTCTGCGCTGCCTGGTGTAACCGGGCAAAACGCCGCCGGGACCGGCAAAATTTGCCGGTCCCGGTGCATTTTTTCTGGATTATGTATTTTCTTTTTTGACGGAATATAGTATAGTATAATACTGGACTGCAATAAAACGATGAAATCGTTTTATTGCCTGCGGCAAATGCCGCAGATGCCAAGCAATTATGCTTGGCATGTTCAGATATTGTACGTACGAATGCCACCGCATTTCATGCGGTGCGCCGAATGCCGGGAGCATTCGGCGAATAAAACCATTTCCTAAATGGTTTTATTGCATTCTAGTATAAAGACAGACACTTCCGCACAAAACTCGCAGGAAAGGTGACAGTCATGAACGACCGGCAAATCGAATGCTTTCTTGAGGCGGCCAGGCTGCTGAATTTCACCCGGGCGGCGGAGAATATGATGCTGCCCCAGCCGGCGGTGAGCCGGTACATCTCCTCTCTGGAGCAGGAGCTGGGCGCCCGTCTGTTCACCCGGGAGAGCAACCGCAAGGTGCGGCTCACCGAGGCGGGCAAGGCGTACTTCAATCTCTTCCAGCGCACGGCCCTGGAGCTGGCCCACACCCGCCGGGCCCTGTCTGACAACGTGCCCATGCTGCGGCTGGGGGTGAATCTGGGCTGGCACACTGCGGACTATCTGCCCCAGGCCATTGCCCTGTGCAAGCAGCGGTCCCCGGGGTTCCGGGTGTCCTACGAGTGCCTGCACTTTCAAAGTCTGGTTACCGCCCTGCGGGAGAAGCGGCTGGACGCGGTGATCGCCCTGGAGAACTATCTCATGCTGAGCCGGGAGTTTGAAACCGAGCGCCTGACCTCCATCCGCCGCACGGTGGCCTATTCCAAGCGCCTGCCCGACGCCGCAAGCCTGAGCTCCCCGGCGGATCTGTATCCCTACGACTTTCTCATCGCCGACGACCCGCTGATCCGCCAGCTGGTGCGGGAGAACGAAAACACCTTCCAGGCCTTCCACTTTGTGCCCCGGTTCCGCACCCTGCCCAACCAGGAGACGGTCTACTCCTACGTAGAGAACGGCCTGGGGGTGGCCCTGCTGGACCAGTGGTGCTACATTCTGCACCACCCCCTGCTGCTGCACATGGACATTGAAGAGACCATCCCCGTGGCCCTGGCCTGGCGGGGCAACACCAACTCCGCCTCGGTGGAGGTCTTCCGCCTGGCCCTGCTGGAGGTGTTCCACGGCGGCCGGGCAACGCAAATCTGAGCAAACAAGAGGAATCTCCCATGACCGGAACCATCATCAATACCGCGGCGGTGCTGGCCGGGGGCGTGCTGGGCCACTTTTTCGGCAAGCTGCTCAAGCCCCGGTTCCAGCAGACCCTGACCATGGCCTGCGGCATCAGCACCCTGTTTTTAAGCATTGCCGGGGCCCTGCGGTATATGCTCCCCCTAGACGGGAAGAGTCTGGCCGGGGGCGGGTCCATGCTGATCATTCTCTGCGTGGCCCTGGGCGGGCTGATCGGCGAGCTGCTGAACATTGACCGGGGCTTTGAGCGCTTTGGCCAGTGGCTGAAGGAGAAGACCGGCAGCGCCAAGGACCAGAACTTTGTAAACGGCTTTCTCACCGCCTCCATGACCACCTGCGTGGGGGCCATGACGGTGGTAGGGGCCCTGCAGGACGGTCTCACCGGAGACTGGACCACCCTGGGGGCCAAGAGCATCCTGGACCTGGTGATTGTGATGGTGCTGACCAGCTCCTTGGGCAAGGGGTGCGTGTTTTCGGTGATCCCGGTGTTTGTGATCGAGGGGGGCATCAGCCTGCTGGCGGGGTGGATCTCCCCGCTGATGACGGACCTGGCCATGAGCTATCTGTCCATGGTGGGCTCGGTGCTGATTTTCTGCATCGGGGTGAACCTGGTGTGGGGCAACAAGATCCGGGCGGCGAACCTGCTGCCGGCCCTGGTGCTGGCGGTGGCCGCAGCCTATTTGCCCATCGGGTTTTAAATGTTCAAGCAAACCGTGCAGGCGCCGCAGCCCGCACGGTTTTTTGTATCGGAAGAGCCCCCACCCCACCGGGGCTACCTGGAAACGTACCCGCTGCCCCGTAGGGGCGGATGCCCACA
>DFIE01000104.1:11275-18175 GCA_002372735.1 Clostridiales bacterium UBA3705 | reverse complement strand
AGACCATCATCAGCGGCGAGTATCGGAATTATTACGAGAAAATGTACGGAAATCGAGAGCGGCTATGAAGAAAAAAATACGGATCTGTCTGGGAATTATCGGAGCGCTGATCTTTGCCTGTGCCCTTGCTGTCGGTGTTTCAGCATTCGTATGTTATTCCTGCTTGACTGTACACGAATATGATGTTCAAATTGACGGCATCGAGCATCCGTTTACTGCTGTAGTACTAACCGACCTGCATGGCCGCGAGTTTGGGGAAGGAAATGAAACCCTGCTGGACCAGGTTCGGGCACAGCAGCCGGATGTAATTTTTTCCATCGGCGACATGATTAACGGCAGCGGCGATGAGGCCGAAGCCCAGCGCTTTCTGAGCCTTCTCGCCAAGCTGCGGGAGATTGCTCCGGTTTATGTTTCGTACGGGAACCATGAGCAGCAGTTTTTTGCAAATGGCGGGAGTGATTTGGCCCCGGGAATTGAGGCCTCCGGTTCTGTCCTGCTGGACGAAAGCTGCGTCACTGCGAACATTGCCGGAAACACCATCTGCTTAGGTGGAACAATGGGGCATTTGTACCCCTTTGGCCGCACCCGGGAGAAATATCACGCCTCCCCGGAATACAAGCTGATGACCCAGATGCAGGACTCCGGGCTGCCAACCATCGTGTTAGCCCATCTGCCGGATACGATTATTTTTGTCCATGCCTATGACGATTGGGACATCGACCTGTTTCTCAGCGGACACACCCACGGTGGTGTGATCCGGATTCCCGGAATTGGTGGGGTCTACGCTCCAATGCAGGGCTGGTTCCCCGACTACGATATGGGCTATTTCAATCCAGGCAAGGTTCAGCTGATTATTTCCAGCGGCTTAGCTGGTCACGGAAAGGTTCCGCGAGTCTTTATTATGCCGGAGATTTGTGTAGTACATGTTTCTTGACCGCATTTCTCTGTTTCCGCGCTGAATGCTCTTGAAATAACGCAAAAGACCTGGTACCATATAAGAATAAACGACATGATGAAAAGAGGAAACAAGCTATGTCGAACTTTTCTGGCGCCACCCTATTAATCACCGGCGGCACTGGCTCCTTCGGTCATACGGTACTGAAGCATTTCCTAACAACTGACATCGGCCAGATCCGTATTTTCTCCAGAGACGAGAAGAAGCAGGATGATATGCGGCACGAGCTGCAGGCCAAGTACCCGGACCACGCGAAAAAGGTGAAGTTTTATGTGGGCGATGTGCGGGATCCACGCTCTGTGGCGGACGCTATGCCCGGGGTGGATTACATCTTCCACGCGGCCGCTTTGAAGCAGGTGCCATCTTGTGAGTTCTTCCCCATGCAGGCTGTCAAGACAAATGTGGAAGGAACTGACAATGTACTCCATGCTGCTGTTGATGCAGGGGTGAAGCGGGTGGTCTGCCTGTCCACTGACAAGGCTGCTTACCCGATCAACGCCATGGGCATCTCCAAGGCCATGATGGAGCATGTCATCTACGCCAACGCCAGAGTGGCGGCGGAACGGGGTGGCACAGTCATCTGCTGTACTCGCTATGGCAATGTTATGTGCAGCCGGGGCTCTGTGATTCCTCTTTTTATCGATCAAATCAAGGCCGGTAACCCCATTACCATTACCAATCCGGATATGACGCGTTTTCTGATGAATTTGGATGAGGCGGTGGACCTGGTAAAATTCGCCTTTGAACACGCCCAGCCGGGGGATCTCTTCGTGCAGAAGGCGGACGCATCCACCATCGGAGATCTGGCTAAAGCTGTTCAGCAGCTTTTCGGAGACACCGGCACCCGGGTCATTGGCACTCGCCACGGGGAAAAACTCTATGAGACATTGGTGACCCGGGAAGAGCGGCTGCGATCTATTGACATGGGAGACTATTTCCGTATCGCCGCAGACAATCGGGACCTGAACTACGACAAATTCTTCGTGGAGGGCAAGGTGGAAACCCAGTCCGACGAGAGCTACACCTCATCCAACACGAACCTGCTGGATGTGGACGGCGTTGTGAAGAAACTGCTGACAACAGACTACGTGCAAGAAGCCCTGGGCCGTTAACCCGGGAGAAGGGAGACAAAATGGCTGCCTTTCAAAACAATGGGAAACTGAAGCTGTTGATTATCGTGGGGACCCGCCCGGAAATTATCCGCCTGTCTGCGGTTATCAAGAAATGCCGCCGTTATTTCGACACGATCCTGGCCCACACCGGTCAGAATTACGATTATAACCTGAACGGTGTTTTCTTCAAGGACCTTGCCCTGGATCCGCCGGAGGTCTATCTGGATGCTGTCGGAGACAATCTTGGGCAGACCATGGGGAATATCATTGCCCGCTCTTACGAGCTAATGGTTGACATAAAACCAGATGCAGTGCTGGTTCTGGGGGATACCAACTCCTGCCTGTCTGTTATTGGGGCCAAACGGCTTCATATTCCCATTTTCCATATGGAGGCGGGGAATCGCTGCAAGGATGAATGCCTGCCGGAGGAGACCAACCGCCGCATCGTGGATATCATCTCTGACGTGAACATGGCCTACTCCGAGCACGCCCGGCGCTATCTGGCGGACTGTGGCCTGCCAAGGGAGCGGACCTATGTCACCGGATCTCCCATGGCTGAAGTATTGCGGGCGAATCTGGCCCAGATTGAGGCCAGTGACGTCCACACCCGACTGGGGTTGGAGAAGGGGCATTACATTCTGCTCTCCGCTCATCGGGAGGAGAACATCGACACGGAGAAGAATTTCAACTCCCTCTTTTCCGCCATCAACAAGCTGGCCGAGACCTATGACATGCCGGTGCTTTACTCTTGCCATCCCCGTTCTGCCAAGCGGCTGGAGGCCAGCGGCTTCCAACTGGATCGCCGGGTGATCCGCCACGAGCCCCTGGGTTTCCACGACTACAACTGCTTGCAGATGAACGCTTTTGCGGTAGTCAGTGATTCGGGCACTCTGCCGGAGGAGAGCAGTTTCTTTACCTCTATTGGCAAGCCCTTCCCGGCCGTGTGCATCCGCACCTCGACCGAGCGGCCAGAGGCCTTGGACAAGGGGGGCTTCGTCCTGGCCGGCATTGATACTCGCGGATTGCTGCAGGCAGTTTGTACCGCCGTGGACATGGTGCAGAATGGGGACAACGGCATTCCCGTACCGGACTATGTGGACGAAAATGTTTCCGACAAGGTGGTAAAGATCATTCAAAGCTACACCGGCGTGGTGAACAAGATGGTCTGGCGGAAGGAGACTCTATGAACATTCTGATTACCGGAGCCAAGGGCTTCGTTGGCCGGAACCTGGTGGAAAACCTGAAGGCGATCCGGGACGGAAAGAATCGCACCCGGCCCAACATTTCAATCGGTCAGATTTATGAATATGACCTGGATTCCCCCCGCGACCTTCTGGAGGAGAGCTGCGACAAGGCAGATTTTGTCTTTCATCTGGCTGGAGTCAACCGACCCAAGGACCCGGCGGAGTTTGAAAAGGGCAACTTCGGCTTTTCCTCAGAGCTGTTGGAGCTGTTAAGGAATGCCGGGAACAAATGCCCTGTGATGCTCTCCAGTTCTGTACAGGCTACTCTGGCCGGCCGCTTTGGCGACTCTCCGTATGGCCGTTCCAAGCGGGCAGGGGAGGAGCTGTTTTTCCGCTACCAGGAGCAGACAGGTGCCAAGGCGCTTGTCTACCGCTTCCCGAACCTTGCAGGCAAGTGGATTCGGCCGAACTATAATTCGGCTGTGGGCACCTTCTGCCACAACATCGCCCACGATCTTCCCATCACCGTCAACGACCCCGGCGTAGAGCTGGAGCTGCTGTTCATCGACGACTTGATGGAGGCCATGTATGACGCCCTGGAGGGGAAGGAGCAGCGCTGCGAGTACGAAGGCTTGGATCCTATCCCGAACCCCAAGGGCCGGTTCTGCCTGGCCCCAGTGACCCATAGAGCTACCTTGGGCCGTATTGTGGAGCTGCTGCAAAGCTTCCACGACCAGCCACGAACCCTGATTATGCCGACCATCCCCGCTGGCTCTTTGGAGAAGAAGCTCTACTCCATGTACTTGTCCTATCTGCCGAAGGAGAAGGTAGCTTTCGACCTGAAGCAGAACGTGGACGCCCGGGGCAGCTTCACCGAGCTGCTTAAGACCGCCGACCACGGCCAGTTCTCCGTGAATATCTCTAAGCCCGGCATCACCAAGGGCCAGCACTGGCATAACAGCAAGTGGGAGTTTTTTATTGTAGTTTCCGGTCATGGCTTGATTCAGGAGCGTAAGCTGGGCACCGATGAGATTCTGGAGTTTGAGGTTAGCGGCGAGCGTCCCCAGGCTGTCCATATGCTCCCCGGCTATACTCACAATATTATCAATCTCTCCGACACGGAAAACCTCGTCACCCTTATGTGGGCCAACGAGATTTTCGATCCCAACAGGCCGGATACCTTCTTTGAGCCGGTATAAGTACACGAGCCAACTGTATGAAATGGGCTTCATGGTTATGATCAATCTGAAGCAGAATGTTTTTGAAGCGAAGAAACCCTTTCTTCGGCAATCATAACAGAACCAATATTGTGGAAAGAGGGACTGCACTATGAGCAGAGAGACAGAAAAGATCTTTCGCGACCTGCACAAGTATCTGGATGCCAACGGTGGGGATGAGATGAGCGATCAGGAAATGGATCGGCTTATCTCGCAGTTTATGGCAGACTACAACACAAAGCTGCAATCCGGTGCGGGAGCTGCTCCGGCGGAGCCGGAAACGGCGATGGATTATCTGGAGCTGGCCGAGGAGGCTCGGACCCAGAAGCAGCGGCTGGAATACACGAACAAGGCTTTGGAGCTTGAGCCGGACAACCTGGACGCAGGGCTGGCCAAGATCGAGCTGACCATGAAAAAGCCCCATCAAATGCTGGACGCCCTGGAAGAGCTCCTCAGAAAGGGCGACGCTCAGATGGAACGGGGCGGCTTCTTCCGGGATTCCATGGGCGACTTCTGGGCTGTGTTCGAGACCCGTCCCTATATGCGGGTGCGGTATCAGTACCTCAATACGCTGTTCGCCTTGGGGAAGCTGCGCAAAGCGGCGGCTGTGGGCGAGCGTTCGCTGGAACTGTGCGAAAACGACAATCTCGGAATTCGCTTCTCCCTCATGTGCGTGTACGCCGCTCTGGAGGACGAGCCTGCCGCCCTGGCCCTGCTGAAAAAGTTTGACGATTACGAGGACTCTCAGTTTTTGCTGGCGCTGGCGGTACTCTATTATAAGCTGGACCGACCCGATGAGGCCACGGACTACCTCAAACGCCTGCAGAAGATCAACAAGGGTACAAAAAAGTTCCTCCGTGCTGCCGCAGGGGAGCGGCTGGAGGAGATTGATGAGCGCTTTGGCTATGGCTACCGGCCCTTCACTGCCGATGAGCTGATCGACCTGGTGGAGAACAACCTGCCGCTGTTCGTTTCTGTGCCCGACTTCTTCCGGTGGGCGGATAAACGTTTGAAGACGGCCAAATAAACGGTTTACAGTTTGCGCTTGCTGCAATGTGCGTCCATAACCCTCCACGCGGAGCAGCGACATCGCGTCAAAAGGGGCGACTTGCAGGGAGCAGGTCGTCCCTTTGTGGTACCCGAGCTTATGCGTTTTGTCGATATTCAACCTGAGCGGTGGCACTGCTCAACTCGGGCGGTGCTGTTGCTCAATTCCAACGGAATCGCTGCTCAATTTCGCCGGTCGAGCCGATCTCTCGATGCGGCGTACATAGCATCCGCGCATCCAAGGAGCATCAAAGAAAACGGGCCCGGCGGGCCCTTAGAACTAAGGAGGTTCTGCGTATGTCGATCCTGACCCAACTGAACAGCCCCTTTCTCTACATTGTCTGCGGGGCGATCATCCTCTTTATCGCGGCGGTCAGCCTGTTCTTCCTGATCCGGGCCTACCGGGCGGGCAAGGCCATGGGCATTGACGTCACAAAGATGAAGCGGGTCATCGCCGCCAGCGCCACCTTCACCCTGCTGCCCAGCGTGGGCATTCTGCTGGGCGTCATCGCCCTGTCCGGCAGCCTGGGCACGCCCTGGCCCTGGCTGCGGCTGTCTGTGATCGGGGCATTGCACTATGAGACCCAGGTGGCCACCGCCGCCGCGGAGCAGGCGGGGCTGGGCGGCCTCTCGGCCTCCACCATGACAACCCGGGGCTTCGTCACGATCTGCCTGCTGATGAGCCTGTGCATCATGTGGGGCATGGTTTTCTCCACGCTCTTCAACAAGCGCTATCTCAAGCGCCTGGGCAGCGGCAGCGGCAAGAGCGCCGGGGTTTCCGGCTTTGGCGACAAGGCCATGACCGCCATGTTCATCGGCCTGATCTGCGCCTACCTGGGCAGCTATCTCGGCGGCTTCGTCTCCGGCAACGGACGCTTTACCTTTACCGGCTCGTGGCTGCCCCTGGCTGTGGTCCTGGCGGCGAGCATGGCTATGGCAGGCTTCGTCTGGCTGGCAGAAAAGAAAAAGCAGACCTGGGTAGAGAGCTTCTCCATCGCGGGCAGCATGCTGCTGGCCATGGCCTGCGCCGTGCTGCTGGGCAGACTCTGAGAAGGGGGGCGTTATCATGAACGAGAACAAAAACCTCGCCGCTGCAGAGGAGATCTCTGCCATGGACAAGGAAAAGCAAGCCCTCTTTGAGACCTACAACAGAGGCACCCATCTCTTTGGCCGGATTGCCAGCGTGATCACCCTGGTGCTCCTGCTGGGGGTTCCCTTTGTGATCGGCGGCTATCTGGGGACCTCCCCGGATCTGAAGGCTACCGGGAGCGGCTTTTTGGCCATCGGTCTGGTCTGGTTTGTGAGCTGCATCGCTGAGTGGCTGGTCTACACACCCATGCTGGGGGCCGGCGGCAGCTATCTGGCCTTTATCACCGGCAACCTGA
>DFIE01000104.1:0-11208 GCA_002372735.1 Clostridiales bacterium UBA3705 | reverse complement strand
ATCAACATGAAGATCCCCTGCGCCGTCAATGCCCGGGACATTGTGGGCGTCAAGGCCGGTACCCCGGAGAACGAGATCATCTCCACCCTCTCCATCGCCACCTCCTCGCTGGTGACGATCCTGGTGCTGGCGGTGGGCGTGGCGCTGTTGATCCCTCTGCAGCCCCTGCTCCAGTCCTCGACCCTGGCCCCGGCCTTCGACAACGTGGTCCCGGCTCTCTTCGGCGCCATGGCCTACAAGTATTTCCGCAAAAATCTGGACATCGCGGCCTTGCCCCTGCTGGTCATGAGCCTGCTCTTCATCCTGATTCCCGGCCTGACCTCCTCCACCAGCTTTATGATCCTGCCCAGCGGCGCGCTGGCGATCCTCCTGGCCTGGCTGAAGTACAAGAAAACGGGAGGGGACAGAAAATGATGTGGATCATCTATGTGCTGCTGGGCCTGCTGGGGCTGGTGGTGCTGCTGCTGGGGATCGCCGTCCTCCGGACCCTGCTGGCAGGGCATAAGGTCTCCACCTATCGTCCAGACCCGGCCCCGGCCCGGGCGGAGCGGTACGCCCAGGCCCTGTCCCGCATGGTGCGGTATGAGACCGTCTCCGTGCCCGGAGAGGACCAGCGGGAGAAGTTTCTGGGCTTTCACCGGCTGCTGGCGGAGCTCTTTCCCCTGGTCCACGCCCATCTCGAAAAGACGGAGCTGGACGGGAACCTGCTCTTTTACTGGAAGGGCAAACGCAGTGACAAGCCCATCGTCCTCATGAGCCACCAGGACGTGGTGCCGGCGGAAGGGGAGTGGAGCCACGCGCCCTTCTCCGGCGAGATTGAGGGCGGCAAGGTCTGGGGCCGGGGCAGCTCGGACACGAAGTGCTCCGTCTTCGCCTTTTTCCAGGCCGTGGAGGAGCTGCTCTCCCGGGGCTTTGTCCCGGCCCAGGACGTGTATCTCTCCTCCTCCTGCACCGAGGAGTGGGCCGGCCCCGGCTGCAAAACGCTGGTGGACGAGCTGTCCCGCCGGGGTGTGAAGCCTTGGCTGGTCTGTGACGAGGGCGGCGGCATCATCACAGACCCCATCGCCGGGATCCCCGGGAACTTCGCCATGATGGGCGTCTTTGAGAAGGGCAAGGCCGACGTGATATTCACAGCCCGCTCCCAGGGCGGCCACGCCAGCGCACCACCGGCCCACAGCCCCATTGCCCGTTTGGCGGCGTTTGTAAACCGGGTAGAGCGGCGCGCTCCCTTCAAAAAGCAATTTGAGCCCGAGGTGAAGGCCATGTTCACCCGGCTGTCACCCTATGCGGGCTTTGGCCTGCGGCTGCTCTTCGGGAATATCTGGCTCTTTGGGCCCCTTTTGAAGCTGGTCATGCCCAAGCTCTCTCCCCAGGCGGGGGCTCTGCTGAAAACCACCATTGCCTTTACCATGCAGTCCGGCTCCGACGCCTGCAACGTCCTGCCCCAGGAGGCTACCGTCTGGGCCAACATGCGCTTCATCCCCCACCAGGGCATGGACGAGAGCCTGCGGATCATCCGGGCGCTGGCCGCAGAGTACGACCTGGAGACCGAGGTCCGGGCTGCCAGCGACTACACCGCAGCCACGGACATTTCCGGCGAGGGCTGGCAGTATGCAACCCGGATCGTGGAGCAGACCTTCCCCGGCCTGCCCGCCTGCCCCTACGTGATGACCGGCGCCACCGATGCCCGCTTCTACCAGGCCATCTGCGACAACGTGATCCGGTTTGCGCCCGTGATCTACGGCCCCGAGCAGATGAAGGGCATGCACGGCGTCAACGAGAACATCGAATACAGCTGCCTCCCCGGCGCGGTGGATTTCTATCGGAACCTGATCTGCGGCCTGGCCTGAGGGCAGAAGGGCCGTCTGCCGATCGGCCCAGGGCGGCTGCTCTGCGTGCGAGAACGGGAAAAGCCTTTATAACAGAACGGAACGTCTATGATTTATCACAATATTTGCCGTGGGGTTTTTCTGGCGCGGCCCAATCGGTTTATTGCCCGGGTGGAGATCGGCGGGCAGGAAGAGACCGTCCATGTGAAGAACACGGGGCGGTGTCGGGAGCTGCTGGTGCCCGGGGCGGAGGTATGGCTGGCAAAGTCGGACAACCCAGCGCGGAAAACGAAATACGACCTGATTGCCGTCCGGAAAAGCACAGGCGTCCTGTTTAACATCGACAGCCAGGCGCCGAACGCCGCAGCAGGGGAGTGGCTGGCCCGGCAGGGCTTTGACCGGATCATTCCGGAATACCCCTTCGGTCAGTCCCGGATTGACTTCTATATGGAACGGGGCGGAGAAAAGTATCTGCTGGAGGTCAAGGGCTGCACCCTGGAGCGGGAGAGAATCGGCTATTTCCCCGACGCACCCACAGAGCGGGGCACGAAGCACCTGAAGGAGCTCGCCGGAGCGGCGGCCCGGGGCTATCACGCCGCTGTGGCCTTTGTGATGCAGGCGGAGGGCCTGGAGCTTGTGCTGCCCAACGGTGAGACAGATCCGGCCTTTGCTGCGGCTCTGGAGGCGGCCAAACAGGCTGGGGTGCAGATCCTGTGTCTGCCCTGCTGCGTGGAGCCGGACAAATTGGAAATCACCGGGAATACCCGGATTTGAATCAACCCATCAGAAAGAAGAGGAACAGCCATGAAGAAGGAAAAGAATCCCATCACTTTTTGGAAATCCCTGGCAATGATCGCCCTGTGTCTGCTGCTGGCGGTGAGCTGCCTGTATGCCCTGGGCGTTGGCTGGAAGCAGAGCCCGGAGAAGGCTGCCGAAAACCAGCCGGTCTCCGGCGAAGAGGCGCTTTCCCTCTGGACGGCGGATGCAGCCTCCAAGCAGCAGCTCATCGACTATGTGACAGCCGTTACCACTGAGGGCGGCCCGGATTTCATCCCGGTGGACCGCCGGATCGCGGTCTTCGATCTGGACGGAACGCTGTTCTGCGAGACCGACCCCAACTACTTTGACTATACCCTTCTGGTCCATCGCGTGCTGGAGGACCCGGATTATATCGACAAGGCCAGCGACTTTGAGAAGGTAACCGCCCACAAGATCGTGGACCAGAACCTCAACGGCACCTCCTTCACAGGTCTGGAGGTGGATCACGGCCAGTGCATTGCCTCCTCCTTCGCCGGCATGACCCCGGAGGAGTTCAACGCCTACATCCAGGAATTCAAAAAGCTCCCCATGCCCAGCTACGACGGCATGCTGCGGGGCGAGGGCTGGTACAAGCCCATGCTGCAGGTGGTGGAATACCTGCAGGCCAATGACTTTACGGTCTATATCGTCAGCGGCACGGACCGGCTGATTGTCCGGGGCATCGTGTACAACTCCCCGCTGAACCTCCCCATGGGGCAGATCATCGGCTCCGACGAAACTCTGGTCTCCACCAATCAGGGGGATACCGACGGCCTGGATTACGTGTTCGCCGATCAGGATCAGCTGGTTCTGGGCGGCGAGTTCCTGGTAAAGAACCTGAAGATGAACAAGGTTTCCGTGATTGCCCAGGAGATCGGCGTACAGCCGGTGCTCTCCTTCGGCAACAGCACCGGCGACGCCAGCATGGCGGAATACGTCACCAGCAACAACCCCTACAGGAGTCTGGCCTTCATGCTCTGCTGCGACGACCTGGTCCGGGAAAACGGCAGCGAGAAAAAGGCGGACAAGATGTACGACCTGTGTGAGGAGTTCGACTGGGTCCCCATCTCCATGAAAAACGACTGGACCACCATTTACGGCGACGGCGTGACGAAGAAATAAAAACTTTCTCGGTGAGGGGAGCGATACAGATGAAACGAACCAGGCTCAGCGGAAAATTCTGGGCGGCGCTGATCATCTTCAGCTTAGTGGGTCAGGTG
Source organism: Clostridiales bacterium UBA3705 (assembly GCA_002372735.1). The sequence goes on along the minus strand of DFIE01000104.1, from coordinate 7,361 downwards.
GCCTGGGTGGTGGAGAACATGTATTTCAACGTGTTCATCTACAAGATGTTCCATGCCTCGGCGGCAGCGATTTCCACCATGGTGGCGGCCTCCGCGGTGGCGGCGACTCTCACCACCATCTTCATCGGCGCCCTGTCCGACAAGCTGGGCAAGCGGAAGCTCTTCATGTGCGGAGGCTACATTCTCTGGGGTATTTCCATCTGGAGCTTTGCCCTGATCCGGACGGACATAATCTCCAAAATCGTTCCGGCCACAGTTTCCGCGGCCTCCGCTGGGGTCAGCCTTGTCATCGTGATGGACTGCGTGATGACTTTCTTCGGCTCCAGCGCCAACGACGCCTGCTTCAATGCCTGGCTCACGGATTCCACCGACGAGACCAACCGGGGCACCGCCGAGGGCGTCAACGCCATGATGCCTCTGCTGGCGATCTTAGTGGTGTTCGGCGGCTTTATGGGGTTTGATCTGGACAAGGCCTCGGCCTGGGTGACCATCTTCACGGTCATCGGAGCGGTGGTGCTGGTCATCGGCGTATTGGGCTTTTTCCTGATCCGGGAGCCGAAGGTGGACACCTCCGCCAACCAGAGCATCCTCCGGAACGTGAGCTACGGCTTCCGGCCCTCGGTGGTGCGGCAGAATCCTGCCCTCTATTGGACCTTGGCGGCCTTCGCGGTCTTCGGCATCTCCATTCAGATTTTCATGCCCTATCTGATTCTCTATTATGAGGTCACCCTGGGGATGGAAAACTACGTGATGATCATGGCTCCCGCCATTGTGCTGGCTGCGGTGGTCACGGTGTTCTACGGCAAGCTCTATGACAAATACCACTTCCGGGGCACCCTGCCGCCGGCGCTCGGGATGCTGGGAGCGGGCTATGTGCTGCTGTATCTGACCCGTTCCACGGTGCCGGTGTTCCTGGGCTCGCTGCTGATGATGAGCGGCTATCTGGCAGGCATGGCGGTTTTCGGCGCCATGATCCGGGACAACACCCCTGCCAACCGGGCCGGTATGTTCCAGGGCCTGCGGATTGTGGGCCAGGTGCTGATTCCCGGCGTCATCGGTCCCTGGATCGGCGCGCTGGTGCTGCGAAACGCGGACACCGTCATCGGCGACGACGGCACTGCCTCCTTTATTCCTCACAACGGCATCTTCCTGGCGGCCCTGATTGTAGGCGTTCTGGTTCTTCTTCCGGCTGTGCCGCTTCTGCGGAAGCCCGGACGCGGAGCCGCAGCGGGCAGGTGATACAAGGTGCTCAACAATATGCGTGTTTCGTTGATTATGAAATGAACTGTGACGTCCCGGCGGATCTGTCACGATTTCGCCGCAATTTCGAAAAACCACATGCCACCCGAAACCCCTGACGCCGTCTGGGGTTTTCGGCATTTTCAGGGGGATTTCCGAGTCGCTCTGCAAAACCGTTATTTGCCGGCGCAAGGGTGGCCGCCTGTTCCATGCTGCCGCTAGCGCTCCGCGGCGGCAAAAAAGCAAAAGACCGGCTACTTCACAACGCTGCAAATCCGGCGCAGTCTTATGCCGAGGAGAAGCACCTGCGATCTGCATGCTTGTAATACGATTGTAAATCAATACGGAGATTTGTCCGTAATAGACAAATCTCCGTGAAACGTGTGAAGTTGATTCTGCGCCTGCTCAGAAGGTAGCGACCTCCTGGGTGGGGGCCTCCGCGGGCCGCAGCTCCAGGGCGGTGAGAATGGGCCCCTGGCCCTGGAAGAGGGGATGGTGCTTCACCTCTACCCGGGCGGTCAGCCAGATCCAGCTGCGCATTTCCAGGTCCCGGGTCTGCTTATACCGGCAGGGGAGCCCCATAAAGGTGATGTCCGCCTCGCAGCAGGTCATCACAAAGCGGCCGGGAGCAAACATCCCGGGGCGGTCGTTTTTCAGCCGGGCCACCTGGGCCTTGAAGCGGACGGTTTTGCCGGCGTACTTTTTGGGCTCTTCGGTGATGTCCCGGTAGAACAGGGCATAGTCCTCGTCGCCGATGTCCACCACAGGGGCGTTCAGATCAAAGGGCAGGGGATCCTGGATATCGTCAAACTCGGTGGAGCCGTCGGTGTAGTCATAGACGATGTCGATCCGCCGGTTCAGGGCCCGGGCCAGCTTGTGCAGGGGCATCTTGTCGGTGGACTTTTCCATCCGGTTGAAGACTACCATCTCCGCGCCGGAGAGCTTGTCCACCACCAAAGAGCGCAGGTTGGTGTTGTAAGCCAGGATGGTGGTGGCGTCTGCAAACATGACCTCCTGGGCCAGCTGCCAGTTCTCGGGGAAGCGGCGGTAGAAGGGCTCAATCATCTGCATACCGTTGAGCTCGGCCACCACCCGCTCAATGCGGTGCTTTTTGGCCAGGGCTTCCAGCTCCTCGGTGGTCACGTGCTCCTGGTCTACCGTCTCATACCAGACGTTTTTGTGGGGATAGGCGGACAGGTCATACTCCTCCTCGCCCTCCTCGCACACCAGCACCAGGGTCCGCTCCCCGGCATTGAACCGGGGGTCGGCCAGGGTCTCCTGGATAAACTTGGTTTTGCCGGCCTCCAGAAAGCCGGTAAAGGCATAGACAGGAATGGGCATGGCGGCCTCCGATCTTACACGCCGAAGCGCTCCGCCAGGGCCTGCTCGTCCAGCTTGGAGCCGATGACGCACAGCCGGCCGATCACGTCAGCGCTGCCGTGGCGGACGTCAATTTCGCCGGGCACATGGTCAAAGTGGAGCCAGCTGCCGTCCTCGGCGGGCACAATGCCCTTCGCCCGCAGCACAATGCCGTACTCCAGGGCGTCGTCCAGCTCGGAGAGGATGTCCCGCAACTCCTGCTCGGTAAACTTGCGGGTGGTCTCTCTGCCCCAGCTGGTGAACACCTCGTCGGCATGGTGGTGATGATGGTGGTGGTCATGCTCGCAGTGGCCGTGCTCGTGGTCACAGTGGGAGTGGTCGTGCTCGTCCTCGTCATGATCGTGGTGATGATGCTCGTGCTCGTCTTCATCCTCATCATGGTCATGGTGAGGATGGTGCTCGTGGGCCTCATGCTCCAGCTCGGCCAGCATGGTCTCCAGGGTGGCGGAGGACTCCATGGCCTGCTTCAGCTGCTCGCCGGTGAGCTGATCCCAATCGGTGGTGACCAGGGTGGCCTTGTCGTTGTGCTGCCGGATCAGAGCCACGGCGGCCTCCAGCTTTTCGGGCTTGATGTTGGCGGTACGGCTGAGCACGATGCAGGCGGCGGTCTCAATCTGGTTGTTGTAGAACTCACCGAAGTTCTTCATATACAGCTTCACCTTGGTGGCGTCTGCCACGGCCACGGCGGAGCCCAGCACAGCCTCGTGCTCGGCGGCCCGCTGGACGGCCAGGATCACGTCGCTGAGCTTGCCCACACCGGAGGGCTCAATCAGGATGCGGTCGGGGTGGTAGGTCTCAATGACCTGCTTTAGCGCGGCGCCGAAGTCACCCACCAGGGAGCAGCAGATGCAGCCGGAGTTCATCTCGGTGATCTGGATGCCGGCCTCCTTCAGGAAGCCGCCGTCAATGCCGATTTCGCCGAACTCATTTTCGATCAGCACCAGCTTCTCACCGGCATAGGCCTCTTTGATCAGCTTCTTAATCAGGGTGGTCTTGCCCGCGCCCAGGAAGCCGGAGAAAATGTCAATACGAGTCATAAAAAAACCTTCTTTTTCTTAAATTTTCCACTCAATATTATAACACAGTCTGTCAATGCCCCGGGGGCGGAGAAATGTAAATTTTCCGTGACAAAACCCTGAAAAGGCCCCGGAAAAAAAGAAAAAAATACTTGCATTTTTGCCCAAGCTGTGGTAAAATACAGCGGTCTGTGAAATAGAGTGGTCCTCTGGCACAGCCGGCGCGAGAGCGCAGCGGCATTTCCTGTGTCACGAACACCTAGAATTTAAGGAGGACAAGACAATGGATTTGATGAAGGCTTTGACCAGCCAGTACATGAAGGAAGAGCTGCCCGTGGTTCGCGTGGGCGACACTGTCCGTGTTCATGTCAAGATCAAAGAAGGCTCCCGTGAGAGAGTCCAGGTTTTCGAGGGCACCGTAATCGCCAAGAAGCATGGCGGCATTGAGGAGTCCTTCACCGTTCGCCGCCTGAGCTATGGCGTGGGCTGCGAGAAGGTGTTCCCCATCCATGCCCCCAACATCGTCAAGGTAGAGACCGTCCGCAGAGGTAAGGTCCGCAGAGCCAAGCTCTACTACCTGCGTGATCGCCTGGGCAAGGCAGCCAAGGTCAAGGAGAAGGTGTAATCCCTCCCAAAAGCAGACAGGCCGGTTGGTCTGTCTGCTTTTCTGCCTTAAGCCCCCTGAGATTATGAATTTTCGGTAAATTGTCCCCCGGCCCCAACCATTCTATTTGACAAGGGGCGGGGTTTTATTGTATACTGTAAGTTGCATATTATGGGTAGCTGCATCTATACGGAGGAAGCCCTATGAAAAAATACAATCTTACGCAACGAAAGGTCCGGGATCCCGGCCAGCGCACAGTTACCGGCAATTTGGTCCATCTGCTCTGGCGGCTGGTGTCGGGGCTGCTGATCGTGGCCCTGACCCTGGCCATCATCGGCGGGGTGGCAGCCAAGCTGCTCTATGACGATGCCGTCCGCTATATCAACGAGGACATCATTCCCAAGGCCGCTTTCTCCCTGGTGGGCGTGCGGCTGAACCAGTCCTCCTTCATCTATGCCATGAACAAGCAGACCGGCCAATATGAAGAGATCCGCCAGCTGGAGGCGCTGGAAAACCGCGTCTGGGCCACCTATGACGAGATCCCGGAGCAGATGATCAATGCCACCGTGGCCATTGAGGACAAGCGCTTCTGGGAGCACGACGGCGTAGACTGGATGCGCACCGTGTCCGCCTCTGCCAATATGTTCCTGGGCGGCTCCACCTACGGTGGCTCCACCCTGACCCAGCAGCTGATCAAGAACCTGACGAAGGACGACGAGGTCACCGTCCGCCGCAAGCTGATGGAGATTTTCCGCGCCCTGGAGTTTGAAAAGAACTACTCCAAGGAAGAGATCATGGAGTGGTATCTCAACACCATCTATCTGGGCGAGGGCGCCTACGGCGTCAAGAGCGCGGCCAACGTCTACTTCGGCAAGGAGCTTAACGAGCTCACCGTCAAGGAGATGGCCTGCCTGATCGGCATTACCAACAACCCCTCGCTGTACAACCCCTACGTCTACCAGGAGAACAACGAGAAGCGGACCCTCACCATCCTGCAGCAGATGTACCTCCAGGGCATGATCCCCACCCAGGAGGAGTATGACCAAATCTGTGACCAGACCCTGGTGTTCAAGAGCAAGGTGGACCGCAACCAGACCTATACCTGTGAAAACTGCGGCTTTGAGGCCAGTCTGCGCCGGTTCACGGCCACAGACGACGGCTATCTCTGCCCCAAGTGCGACACCCTCAACCACTTTGAGGTGGAGCAGAAGGACTACTACTCCTACTTTGAGGACCAGGTCATCCGGGACGTGATCCACGACCTGAGCCAGAAGGAGGGCATCACCGAGGATCAGGCCATCAACATGGTCACCACCGGCGGTTATATCATCTACTCCACCATTGACCTGGATGCCCAGGCCAAGGTTGACGAGGTCTACCAGAACATTGACAACGTGCCTGATACCTACTCCAGCCAGCAGATGCAGTCCGCCATCATTGTGATCGACAACGAGACCGGTGACATTGTGGCCATGGCCGGCGGTGTGGGCAAGAAGGAGGGCAACCTGGTGCTGAACCGGGCTACCCAGAGCCGTCTGTCTCCGGGCTCCTCCATCAAGCCTCTTACGGTCTACGGTCCGGCCCTGGCAGAGGGCATTATCACCCCGGGCTCCGCCTACCAGGACTCTGCCTTTATGGAGCTCAACGGCCGGGATTGGCCCCAGAATGAAAACCGCACCTACAGCGGCTGGATGCTGGTCAACAACGGCCTGGCCCAGTCACTGAACACCATTGCCGTCAAGGTCCTCAACGACCTGACGCCTATGAAGAGCTACGAGTTTGCCACCCAGAAGCTGGGCCTGACCAGCCTGGTCCGATCCGAAGAGATCAACGGCACCACCTTCTCTGACATTGACCTGGCCCCCCTGGGCATGGGCCAGCTGACCCACGGCCTGACCATCCGGGAGATGGCTTCCGCCTATGCCACCTTCCCCAACGGCGGCCAGTACCGCAAGGGCCGCACCTATACCAAGGTGGTGGACAGCGACGGCAATGTGGTGCTGGACAACACCATTCCCCCGGTGGAGGCCATGAATCCCCGGGCTGCCTGGTATATGACCTATATGCTGCAGTACGCGGTGCAGTACGGCACCGGTACTCCCGCCCAGATCAGCGGCGTGCCCGTGGCGGGCAAGACCGGCACCACCTCTGACAACCGTGACCGGTGGTTCTCCGGCTTTACCCCCCGGTATACCGCCACGGTGTGGTGCGGCTATGACGAGCCCGAGGAGATCCGCCTGGTGGTCAACCGTAACCCTGCCGTGGTGATGTGGCGGCAGGTCATGACCAAGCTGATGGACGGCCTGGAGCCCGGCGAGTTCAAGATGCCCGAGGGCGAGAGCTTTGAAACCGTCAGCGTCTGCACCCAGACAGGTCTGCGGGCGGGCCCCCTGTGCCAGGCGGCCAGCGTCCGGCTCTTTGCCGGGGACATTCCCGAAAAGACCTGCAACAATCACAAGGGCTACAAGATTCCCATGTGCTTCCCCAACGGGGAGGGCAGCGGGTATTACGCCACGGATTACTGCACCAGATATTACGAGATTGTCCACAGTGATGAGTTCCAGCGCCTGCTGAACGCCGGCGCCACAGAGCTGGCCCAGTTCCAGGTGAACACCTTTGAAAACCGGACCATCACCGTTCTGACCTCCGACGGCGTGAACGACTTCTCCGCCACCCTGGAGGACGCCCTGCGGGAGAACGGCATCTCCAAGTGCCCGGAGCATACAGCCGAGCGCCTGGCAGCCCTCGAGGCGGCCATGGAGGCTGCCCGGGCCGCCTATGCCCCGCCCAGCCTGATTGACATCATCGGAGACTTCGGGGCCGAGGAGCCCTAGCGGGAGAACAGTTATGTGGATTTCTGATCAATGGAACGAATATGAGGTCATCGACGCCTCCGACGGGGAGAAGCTGGAGCGCTGGGGGAGCTATATTCTGGTCCGCCCGGACCCCCAGGTCATCTGGAACACCCCCAAGACAGACCCCCGCTGGCGCCGTTATGACGCCCGCTATGCCCGGTCCAACACCGGCGGCGGTCACTGGTCCGCCCACAGCCTGCCCCAGGACTGGCAGCTGCACTACAAGGACCTGACCTTCTGCCTAAAGCCCATGAACTTCAAGCACAC
>DFIE01000157.1 GCA_002372735.1 Clostridiales bacterium UBA3705 | reverse complement strand
GGCAGCATGGTGGCCACATAGGGGATGTTGTCCACGAAGGCGGAGATCAGCACCGAGCCCCAGACGATCATAGTGTAGAGCAGGAACAGATTGCTGCCCCCCACCTTGACGATCCAGGCGGCAAAGTCATCGATGATGCCCACCTGGCTGACCCCGGCGATGACGCAGAACAGACCCAGCAGCAACAGCAGGGTCTCATAGTCTACGCTCTTGACGGCCTCTGCGGCAGAGCGGGGGGATTTGGTCCGCACCAGCTCCAGCACGGCGGTGACCAGGGCCAGGCCCATGCACAGCAGGCCGTTGGTGGTCTCGGGCTTGTTGGGCACGAAGGAGGCGGCAATCAGCAGCACCACCACCAGGATCAGAGTCACCGTGGGGATATAGTCCGTGACAGGGGTGGGCGCCCCGGCGTGGACGGGCTGGCGATCCTTGCGGAACAGGAACATCATAATGGGTACCGTGGCCAGGGCCCCCAGCTCCACGGCAAAGAACATACCGGGCCGGCCCAGCATCCAGAAGAAGCTGTTGAAGTCCATCCCCGCGTAGGCGCCCAGCATGATGGAGGTGGTGTCCCCCACCAGGGTGGCCGCCCCCTGGAGATTGGAGGACACGGCAATGGACAGAATCATGGCCACGGGAGAGATGTTCAGCTTTTTGCACACGGCAATGCCCACCGGGGCAACCATCAGCACGGTGGCCACGTTGTCAATAAAGGCGGAGACCACCCCGGAGAACAGGGACATCAGGATCGTCACCCACATGACGTTGGGCGCCTTACCCAGCAGCACGTCGGCAATCCGGTTTGGCATCTGGGACTCGATGAAGTAGTACACAATCATCATGGTGCCTGTAATCATCATCAGGGCGTTCCAGTTTACCGCGCCCCCCAGCTGGGACAGGGGCAGAATGCCCAGGATCACAAACACGGCGGCAACTCCCAGGGCCAGGTACATCTTGATTTTGGGCAGGGCGATGATGCCCACATACATCAGCACAAACAGTGCCAGGGCAATCAGCTTCAGTGTGGATGGATTCATATCATTTTCCTTTCCCGAGCAGCAAAAAAGGCGAGACCCTTGCCGGGGCAGAGGAAAACCCCTCTGCCCCGGCAAAAGTCTCACCACTTTGGTCACAAAACCGGGCCCGCAGGCCGACCTGACGGCAGTGTGAACGCGGATTTCCGCGCCGGCTACTCCCCTTTGCCGCTTTACTATACCACACCCCCAACAGGTTTGTCAACCGGAAGATTGGAAAAGCGAAGCATACAAAACACCCCGCAGCAGCCGGGCTGCGCAAGCAGCTTGCGCAGCCCGGCCCGGGATTGGCTCAGTGCTCTGTGCTGCGATAGAGGAAGGTCACCACCTGGGCCCGGGTGCAGACGTTGTCGGGGCTGAACCTGTCCGCAGCGGTGCCCTTGGTAATGCCGTTCTCCACGGCCCACAGGACAGCCTGGTGGTAATAACCGCCGTTCACGTCTGTGAAGGGATTTTCGGTGCTGGCAGGCTCCGGCTTGCCGGCGGTCCGCCAGAGGAAGGTCACCACCTGGGCCCGGGTGCAGTTTTGGTCCGGCCCGAAGCTTGTGGCAGAGACGCCGTTGGTAATGCCGTTCTCTACGGCCCACAGAACGGCCTGATAGTAATAGCTTCCCTGCTTGATGTCCGTAAAGCTGTGGGTCTGGGTCTTCGGCTCCGGGCAGCCCTGGGCCCGCCACAGGAAGGTTACCACCTGGGCCCGGGTGCAGGTGTTGCCCGGCGCAAAGTGCGTGGCGTCCACGCCGTTGGTAATCAGCGGATCATGGTATACGGCCCAGAGCACTGCTTCGGAATAGAACTGGCCATCCAGGACGTCATCAAAGGGATTCTCAAGCTGGGGCTCCTCCGTCAGCTCCAGCTTCAGATAGCCGTACTTTCCGTCCTGCTCCTTGATGATGTATTCGTCCGGTGCGATGATGGTCCCGTCGCAGGTGCCATCCGGGAAGTAGGCGTCCTTGCTGAGCCTCCGGTTGCAGACCACCGCCGGCATCACGCCGTCAACAGGCTCGCAGGAAACCAGGTAGGTCTTGTCAAGCTCTGCGTCGTACACCACCGCCAGGCCCAGGGATGAGAAGTGGCTGGCCATGGTGATGCTGCTGCTGACACTGCCGTCCGGCCTGCCGATGGGGTACTCCTTGCCGTCCACATCCAGGAAGACGAAATGCCCGTCCTTTTTGGCGGCGGTGAAGCCCTCACTGTAGCCGGAGAGGAACTCGTATTCAAAGGGCACAATCAGCTTGCCGGTCTGATCGTAGGCGCCGTATTTGCCGTTTTTGTCCTTCAGCACAATGCGGTTGTCGCTCAGGAATGTGCCGCCGTCCATCAGCCGGGCTGACGCATACTGGGCCGGGATCAGCACCTCGCCGCTTTCCGTCTCAAAGCCGAGTCCGTCGTCCGCTTCATCGTATTCCCATGCCTGAAACATCGGATTGAAGGGATAAATGTCCTGGTTGGGGGCAAAGGTGCTTCTGGCAGAGCGGTGCAGAGATTTGCCCTGGGGATCCATATAACAGAAGTCCTGGCCGTCGTCTGTTGTCCAGGGATTCAGGAACATGCTGCTTCTGACAATGGGAATATATCCGTCCACCGCAACGCCCAATTGCTCATAGCCGTCGGGCTTGTCCTCCGGCCAGATCAGATTTCCCTCCAGGTCATAGGCGTACTTTGCCCAGACAACGCCGCCGGAATAACCCCAGTAGCGGCAGCGAGTCTCCAGCTCCTCCGCCGGAACCTCCCCGTCGATCCACAGCAGATCCTCCCGGCCCGGCACTGCGGGAATCTCGTTGCCATCGTCGTCGTAATCCACAGGACCGTAATAGTAGAGCGGGACTGTGGTTCCGTCCGCCTTCAGCAGATAAAAGGTGTACATATCCAGCGTATCATAGGAGAAGATTGCAAGCGCGTTATCAAGGCTGCGCTCCATAACGTCCCGTTCCAGCATTGACATGCAGGGGGGCGTGGCCTCAAGCTTCGCCACCACAGAGACCCCTCCGCTGAAGTAGCCGGCAAAGTCATACTCGCAGGGCACCACCAGGGTGCCGGTCTGGTCAATATAGCCCCATTTCCCGTTCTGCTTGACCGCTGCGCGGCCTTCGTTGAAGGACTTTGCATCCTCATACTGGGGTAGAACAAGCTGGGTGAGCTTGCCATAGACGGCCTTCTGCGCAGTCTGGGGTTCCTCCGCACGGGCGACGACGCTGAGCTGCGGCGTCAGGGTCAGCAACAGCGCCAGGGCCAGCAGCAGCGCGCAGCTGCGTCTGATTGCGTTCAGTTTCATGGATCAGCTTCCTTTCTGTTGTTCGTCTGGTTTCTGGTTTTTCCTGCTCCGGGGAGACTGCTCCCAGGAACAGGAAGGCCTCTCTTTTCGGATTATAGACTGTCCTGGCCCTCGGCACAACGCAGGGTGCACAACTGGCCGTTTTTTCGGCATATTTTACCGCCGTCTCATGCAAAATGGCCCCCGGTCAGGATTTCTGATATGCTCCCTCTATGAGAGACAGTGAAATAAGAAAGTCACTGTCATCATAGGGGGAGCATTATCATGTCACGCAAAAACAAGTTAAATGCAGAAGAAAAAGTTCGAATTGCCGAAGATTGTATAGAGG
>DFIE01000118.1 GCA_002372735.1 Clostridiales bacterium UBA3705 | reverse complement strand
CTCTTTGACGAGATCGAAAAGGCCCATCCCGACGTGATGAACATCCTGCTCCAGATCCTGGACGACGGCCGCATCACCGATGCCCAGGGCCGGGTGGTGAACTTTGAAAACACCATCATCATCATGACCTCCAACGCCGGCTCCGACCGGCGGGACGGGGCGGTGGGCTTCGGCAAGAGCGTCACCGAGCAGAGCAAGGAGAAGGCTATGAAGGCCCTGGGCGAGTTCCTGCGGCCGGAATTCCTGAACCGGGTAGACGACATTGTCTGCTTCAACAAGCTCTCCGAGGCCAACTTCCGGGACATCGCCGTTATCATGCTCCGGGAGCTGGAGGAGAATCTGAAGGAGCGGGGCATTGTCCTGACCTGGGACGATACCGTCCTGGACGCCCTGACCGAAAAGTCCTACTCTGTGCAGTACGGCGCCCGGAATCTGCGCCGCACCATTGAGCGGGAGATTGAAAACCCCATTGCCGAGCGGGTGATTGACAGCTACCACGAGCCCCTGCGGGCCATCTCCCTCTGGGCCCAGGACGGGACCATCCAGGTCCACGCCCAGTGAAAGCCCGGCAGGTCGCCCTGGGCGGCGTGCTGGGGGCCCTGGCGGTCAGCGTGCTGCTGCTGGGGGGCGTGATCCCTGTGGCGGTCTACGTGGCCCCGATGCTGGCCTCCATGGTGCTGGCCTTTCTGCTCACCCGGCTGCCGGCCGGGCTGTGCCGGGTGTGGTACGTGGGGGTGTCGGTGCTGGCCCTGCTGCTGGTGCCGGACAAAGAAACTGCCTTTGTCTTTGTCTTCCTGGGCCCCTATCCGCTGCTGCGGCGGCATTTGCAGCCCCTGCCCCGGCTGCTTCGCCTGGGGGGCAAGCTGCTGTACTTCAACCTGGCCGTGGGCGCCATGTACGCCCTGCTTTTTTGGGTGCTGCGGCTGGACTCCCTGGTCCAGGAGGCCGGGGAGCTGACCCTGTGGCTGCTGCTGTTGCTGCTGGGTCTCGGCAACGTCACCTTTCTGCTTTTTGATGTGCTGCTGGGCCGGGGAGAGGCCATTCTCCGGGCCCGGCGGCCCAAACCATAGAAACGAGGATGCCTATGCCCAATACACTGGACTATCTGGCCTGGCGGGGGGATTTGACCCTGACCGAACGGCCCTTTAACCGGGTGGACAACCTGATCCTGTCCCACCTGGCCTATCTGGATCTGGAATCCATTGTGCCGCCTCCCGGGGTGGGGGAAGCCGTCTCCCTCTCCCAGGTGGCCCTGGCCTATGACGCCGCGGGGATCGACCAGTCCCGGGTCTACCAGGACCCCGGCCCTCTGCTCCGGGCTGCCGCCAAGACCCGCCGCTTTGCGGAGATCAAGCTGGCCGCCTTTGTCAACGAGGTGGACAACGAAAAGCAGGTGCAGTTTGCCGCCCTGACCTATGTCTTGCCGGATGGCACCGACTTTGTGGCCTACCGGGGCACGGACAACACCATTGTGGGCTGGCGGGAGGATTTTAACACCAGCTACCTGCCCCAGACCCCCGGCCAGCAGAGCGCCGTGGACTATCTTTTGGGGGTAGCGGCGGCCACTGACCGGCCTCTGCTTGTGGGCGGCCACTCCAAGGGGGGCAACCTGGCCATGTATGCCGCCTCCTTCTGCGGGCCGGAGGTCCAGGCCCGCATCCGCCGGGTGTACTCCAACGACGGCCCGGGCTTCCACCCCTCTCTGGTGGACCGGCCGGGCTATCTGGCGGTGCTGGACCGGGCGGAGCTGATTCTGCCGGAGTCCTCCATTGTTGGCATTCTGCTGGGCACACGGCAGGAGCCCAGGGTGATCCGCAGCAGCGCCGCGGGCCCCATGCAGCACAACCCCTATTCCTGGCAGGTCCTGGGGGCAGACTTTGTCCCCGGGGAGAGCTTGTCCGGCTTCAGCCAGTTTCTGGACGCCACCCTGGACCGCTGGAACGAAACTCTCACCGACGACCAGCGCCGCACGGTGATCACCGCCATCTTTGACGCTCTGGATGCCTCCGGGGTGTCCACCATGGGGGAGATCAAGGCCAAAAAGTGGGTTTGTCTCAACGCCATTCTGAAGGCGGCCCGGGCCATGGAGCCGGAGATCCAGCACCAGATCCTGGACTCCCTGCGCAAGCTGGCAGGCGCCGGCAAGGACGTGCTGTGGAACGACGCCAAAAAGGCCTTTGAGACCAGAGATCTGCCTGAGACCTGAAAACTCCCGCCCGGCGCGTCGATTGCGCCGGGCGGGAGTTTTATGTGAGAATCAAGAGCACACCCCGCCTGCCAGACACCGCCTCCTGATCCGGTCATGGTGAATGAAAGCACGAATCCGTATCTCCGATTCCCGGAGAACGGATTTTTTTGTGTGGCACAGCACCCCGCGGCGGCCCGCCGCGGGCCGCGGAGTCTGTGCCACAGGGGAAATGCAAAATTTTACGCATATGTTGTGTTTTTTTAGAATATAGTCTTTACATTTTTGGAAGAATATGCTACACTATACGTAGCAAGAAAAACGTGAAACTGGCTTTTTCACTGCATTTCCCGCTTCCCGCCTCTTTTGTGGAAAAATATTCGGTTTTTTGTTTCCTCAGCTTCCCCCGATTTTTACAAAACTGGAGGTTTACAGTCATGAAAAGAGCATTTTTACGCATCACTGCGGCCCTGCTTTCCGTGGTCCTTTTGCTGGTGGTTCATGCTGCGCCGATCTCCGCCCTTGCCGCCGGAAGCAAGCTTTCGGCGGAGCTGTTGGCGTATCTCGAGCCTCTGGCGGAGGACGAGCTGGTAGACGTGTGGATTTGGTTGGGCTCTGCGTCAGAGAAAACAATTGAGAGCTTGACTGCCGAGAGAATGCCCGCTGGGTTTACTTTGGATGAAGATACGATATTGGATGATTCTCTTATGGAGTTATATCTTCAGACCAGACGTGAAGTTGTCCGGGAGCTCAATGCTGCCATCCGGGAGGAATTTTTGCAAAGCCCGTTTTTTACGGAAGACTGCGTCCTGCTGTATTCTGAATTTGGAAGCGTCATCATTGCCTCTGTTCCGAAAGCTGTGATTCTCTCCTTTGAGGCCTGCGAGCTGGTCAAGAGTGTCAGTCTTGACGATAAATTGACACCCTATCCAAATGAAGACCCCTTGCCTCCTATGCCGACGCCGGGGTTTGAGCTTCCGTTTACCGACGTTTCGGCCAGCAGCTATTATTATCTCCCTGTTTACTGGGCCCTGACCTCAAAGCCGCAGATCACCAATGGAACCGGCGCAGCCACCTTTTCGCCCGATTCCCCCTGTACCAGAGCGGAGGCGCTGACCTTCCTTTGGCGCGGCGCCGGCTGTCCGGAGCCGAAGCTGGAGAATGCGACCGGCTTTTTGGACGTAGCCCCCGACGCCTATTACTACAAGGCAGTCCTGTGGGCACAGCAGAGTAAAATTACCACCGGCACCTCCGAGCAATACTTCTCTCCGGGTAAAACGTGCAGCAGAGGGGAGATCGTCACCTTTTTGTGGCGGGGGATGAATTCGACCATCGTCCAGACAGAGGAATGCACGTTTACGGACATTGACGGCGCCTATTTCACCCAGGCCGTGCTGTGGGCCAGTGAGGCCGGAATTGCCAAGGGGGTCAGCGACACGACGTTCGCCCCGGCCGCGCCCTGCACCAGAGCACAGGCCCTCACGTTCTTGTACCGCTTGCATCTCAGTGCAACGCAAGAATTGCCAACCTTGCCCGATTAACAACCGGCAAAGCTGCGCGCGGCGCCGGATCACATCCCGCCCCTCGGCCCGGCACCGCCATTTGATCCGCCCATTCTGAAGAAAAAAACCGTATCCCCAAAGGCTGAGGATACGGGTTTTTTTGCGCCGTGCAGATCGGCGCCGGGCAAATCAGAAGCCTTTCTCCGGGTTCGGGTGTGAGAATCTACGGATTCGCGCCCGCCTCCGTCCCGTCCGGGTAGTCGTATGTAAGATACGCCGGGTCCACCGCCGGCACGTAATAGGCGGTGTACACCTGGGAACTGCTGTCATAGCGCAGCACCCAGAACCGATAGAAGGGCATCAGACACGGGTGCTGGGCCCTGGTTTCGTATACCAGCTCCATCGCGGCGGGGCCCTGGGGCGGGACCTGACCCTCCGCCTCGGTGTAATAGTCCCCCGCCTCCAGCCGGGCCAGGGCCTGGTCCGGGGTCAGGATGGGGTAGTTGCCCAGCAGCCTCCGGGTCTCCGGGGCCGGGGGCAGCACCAGGGAGGCGAGCTGTCCATCCTGGGTCAGCTGCAGCCGCACCGCCCACAGCTGGTTGTTCAGCCAGGTCTGCCGGAAATCCTCACTCTGCTCCCAGGCCAGCACAGTCTGCATTTCGGTGTCCGGGCCGGTAAAGCGGGTTTCCAGGGCAAACGCCGGGACCTCCTGCCCCAGCAGGGCCTGGAAGCTGCCGTAAAAATGCTCGGCAGCCTGCAGGGGGTCCCGGAGCCGCACGTCCTGGGCCATCATGGCAAGATCTGTAAACACCAGCTGGACGCTGCCGTCACCGAACACCGTGATCTCCCCGCTGGGGAGGCTGCCGGTCAGTGTCTCGGGGTGGGCGGCATCGTCCCCGGTTACGGGCTCCGGGTCCGGCACAAAGGTCTCGTGCAGGGCGGTGGCCGTGCGGACTGCAATGGCCTCCATCTGCTGCCGGTCCAGACAGGTGGGGAGCCTGCTTCCATAGGCCAGATTTTCGTACACCGGCAGGGGACCATAGGTCTGATCCACGGCCCAGCAGTTGGGGCGGATCAAATCTCCTGCCTCCTGCACCTCCGCAAGCCCCGCCCCGCAGCAGTAGTTGTCTGCCACAGACAGCAGGGGCAGGGAGACCTCCTCCGTCACAGGGGCCATGGTCTCTGTGGGGATGGCAGGGGGCTCTGTGGCCGGCTGGACAGGCCTGTCTGCCCGGGCCAGATGCAGCGCCCAAAGGGCTGCCCCCAGCCCCAGTACCAGGCAGGCTGCCGCGGCAATCCAGCCCATGGGCCGGCGGGTGCGGGCGGTGATGGGCTGCTCTGACTGCAGCAGCAGATCCTCGCCCAGGTAGTTCATGCTTTCCAGCAGTGTTTCGGCTTTCATAGATATCCCTCCTGTTTCAAGTAGTTGGCCAACCGCTTCCTTGTGCGGGAGAGCAGCACTGAAACCTGGGCCGGGGATATGCCGTACCGCCCGGCAATTTCGCTTCGGGCCTCCAGATAAAAATACCGGCGCACAAACACATTCCGGCTGCGCTGGTTCTGTCCGCGCAGAAAGGCGTCAATGGCCTGGCCCAGCTCCCGGGCGGCCAGCCGGCTCTCCGCGTCCTCCGGCCCCGCCACCTGGCGCAGCTCTTCCAAGGCCACGCTGAGCTGTCCGCCGCCCCGGCGCAGGGCAGTCACCTGCCGCAGCCGGTCAATGGACAGTTCCCTTACGATTTTTACCAGGAAGGCAGCCAGGTGCAGGGGGTGCTCCGGGGGGATTCTGCTCCACAGCCGGAAATAGCCCTCGTTCACGCACTCCTCCACGTCCTCCCGGCTGCGCAAAATCCGGCCGGAGACCTGGCGGCACAGCCCGCCGTAGGCCCGTTCGGTTTCAGCGATGGCGGTCTCATCCCGCCGGAAGAACAGCGCGATGATTTCGGAATCTGTCATAGGACGACCTCCTTTCGGGTCCTTCACCCTATTTGCCGCAGCCGGAGAGAAAAGCTTGCAAGAAAAAATCCCCGCGGAGTGCTCCGCGGGGATGGAGGGAACAGGGGTTATGCCTCGGGCATCACAATGGCGATGTGCACG
Source organism: Clostridiales bacterium UBA3705 (assembly GCA_002372735.1). The sequence goes on along the minus strand of DFIE01000118.1, from coordinate 1,360 downwards.
TCGTCCAGCTGCTTCTGGTCCACCGCAGTGGGGGCGTCCATCATCACGTCCTGGGCCTTCTGGTTCATGGGGAAGGTGATCACCTCACGGATGCTCTCTTCGCCGGTGAGCAGCATGATCATCCGGTCCACACCGGGGGCGGCGCCTGCGTGGGGGGGCGCGCCATAGGTAAAGGCGTTGTACATGGCGGGGAACTTGGCCTTCACCTCGGCCTCGCCCAGCCGCACCAGCTCAAAGGCCTTTACCATGATCTCCGGGTCGTGGTTCCGCACCGCGCCGGAGGCGGATTCGTAGCCGTTGATGACCAGGTCATACTGGAAGGCGGTGATGGACAGGGGGTCCACCTCGCCCCGCTGGGCCTGCTCCAGAATCTCCAGCCCGCCGTTGGGCATGGAGAAGGGGTTGTGGCAGAACTCCAGCTCGCCGCTCTCCTCGCCGATCTCATACATCGGGAAGTCGACGATCCAGCAGAACTCGTAGCGCTCCGCGTCCATGTGGTTGGGGCACATCGCGCCCAGCTGCTTCACCAGCACGCCGGCGGTCTTCTGGGCCTGGCCCAGCTTGCCCGCGGAGAGGGCGACGAAGGTATTGGGCCTGAGGCCCAGGGCGGAGATGACGGCGTCCCGGCGGTCCTGCAGGAACTTGGCGATGCCGCCCGCGATCTCGCCCTTTTCGTCCAGCTTGAACCAGTAGGGCTNNACATGGGGAAGTCCACAATCCAGCACAGCTGGTACTGCTCCTTGTCCATGTGGCCGGGGCAGAGATTGCCCAGCTTCACCCGCAGCACGCCGGCGGTCTTCTGGGCGGCGGACTTCTTGCCCGCGGTCAGACCCACAAAGCAGTTGGGGGTGAGCCCCAGGGCGGAGACCACCTGCTCCTTTACGGGCTGGATAAACTTGGCGATGCCGCCAACGATTTCGCCCTTCTCGTCCACGCGGAACCAGTAGGGCTTCTGCCCGGCCTGGACCTCTACGTCGGCGCAGAGCTTGTCAATCTGCTTGCGGGTGGCGCTGAAGTCTGTGACCACCACGGCCTTGACGGTGCTGTTCTCAAAGGGACCAAAGCCGATGCCGGCAAGCAGATCGGTGGCGTCGGTAATCTCCAGGTCAATGCGCAGGTCCGGCTTGTCGGTGCCGTATTTTTCCATGGCGTCGTTGAAGCGGATCCGGCGGAAGGGGGCGGGGGTGACCCGGTCATAGATGCCGAACTTCCGGAACACCGGCTCGATCACAGACTCCAGCACACCCAGCACGTCGTCCTGGCTGGCAAAGGCCATCTCCATGTCCATCTGGTAGAACTCGCCGGGGGTGCGGTCGCCCCGGGCGTCCTCATCCCGGAAGCAGGGGGCGATCTGGAAATA
>DFIE01000006.1 GCA_002372735.1 Clostridiales bacterium UBA3705 | reverse complement strand
TCCAGGTTGATGCCGCCGAAGCTGCCGGAGATCAGATAGATGGTGCGCACAATCTCGTCCACGTCCTTGCTGCGGACGCAGATGGGGAAGGCGTCCACGTCGCCGAAGGCCTTGAACAGGGCGCACTTGCCCTCCATGACGGGCATGCCCGCCTCTGGGCCGATGTCTCCCAAGCCCAGGACGGCGGTGCCATCGGTGACCACAGCGACTAAGTTGTGCCGCCGGGTCAGGGTGAAGCTCTTTTCGTAGTCTTTCTGGATCTCCAGGCAGGGCTGGGCCACCCCCGGGGTATAGGCCAGGGCCAGGTCCTCCTTGGTGGCCACGGGGACCTTGGAGATCACTTCAATCTTGCCGCCCCACTGTGCATGCAGCCGCAGGGACTCTTCCGCGTAGTTCATCGTCACGCCCTCCAATTATTTTCGTTACACGTAACGGCACACATGGTCCACGGCGATGTCGGAGAAGCCGTAGGCCTCGGCCTTGGTGAGGCGGCCGTTGCAGATTTCCAGAATGGTATGCAGCAGCTCCTCGCCCATCTGCTGATAGCTCTTCTCGCCCCGGAGGATGGCAGACAGGTCCACATCCATGTTGTCCTCCATCTTCTGATAGGTAACGGCATTGGCCGTGACCTTCAGCACCGGGACAATGGCGTTGCCGGTGGGTGTGCCCCGGCCGGTGGTGAAGATGACCACCTGGCAGCCTCCGGCCACCATGGAGGTGACGGAGGAAATATCGTACCCGGCGGTGTCCATCACCAGGGCGCCCCGCTTGGTGGGCCGCTGAGCCTGCTCCAGCACCTCCACGATGGGACGGGTGCCGCCCTTGCGAATGCAGCCCAGACTCTTTTCGTCCAGGGTGGAAAGGCCGCCCGCCTTGTTGCCCGGGGTGGGCTGACCGGCGCGGCAGTCCTGACCGGCAGCATTCAGATGCTCCTCATAGGCCCGACAGACCTCAATAATCTGATTGTGGATCTTGGGGGTGGCGGCCCGCTTGGCCACCACGTGCTCGCCGCCGATCCACTCGATGGACTCGCTCATCATGGCAGTGGCACCCAGGTCCACCAGCCGGTCGGACAGATTGCCCACGGCGGGGTTGGAGGCGATGCCGGAGGTGGCGTCGGAGCCGCCGCACTCGATGCCCATGAAGAGCTCCGTGATGTCGAATAGCTCCTTCTGCTGCATGCCGGCCTGGGCGGCCATGTCACGGGCGGCCCGGACCGCCTTCTCGATGGTCTTGAGGGTGCCGCCCTCGTCCTGGATGCCGAAGCTGACCACGGGCTTGGAGGTCATGCTCTGAATCTTGGCCTTCAGCTTGTCGTGGCCCACGGTCTCGCAGCCCAGGCCGATGATGACCACGCCGTAGACGTTGGGGTTGCAGGCAAAGCCCGTCAGCACCTTCTGGCTCATCTCGGTGTTGGCCGCCACATCGGAGCATCCGGTGTTGAAGACGATGTTCACCGCGCCACGGACCTGAGAGGCCACGATGCGGGAGCTCTCGCTGCCGCAGGCGCAGGTGGGAAGAATCAGCACGTGGTTGCGGATGCCCGGACGGCCCTCCGCCCGGCGATAGCCCCAAAATTTCAAGCCGCTTTCAGTCTGCAGGGTTTCCAGGGGCTCCTCGTCGCTTTCCTCCACCAGCTCGCTGTCATAGTCCCGGGGGACGGAGTAAATATTCTCGTGGTTCACCAGACCGCCCTTTTGGATGGGCTTGGTGGTTCTGCCGATGAGCTCGCCGTATTTGATGACGTCCGCGCCTTCCGCCAGATCCTCCAGGGCCACCTTATGGCAGTAGGGGATGGTCTCCAGGGCGGTCAGCGTCTCCAGTGTCTCCCCCCGGCGGTAGATCACAGCGCTTCCGGCCGGGACCTCCTTGACACAGGTAACCACATTGTCGGTCAAATCAATCAATAACGCGTTAATTTCCATGATGCCTCCTGATTTATACTGCACACATTATACAACAGGGGTACCCATGTAGTAAAGGGTTCCGTTCTTTTTTGTGAATTTCGCCATGAACTCATCGTAGGCGATCCAGCTCTCCCGGGGATAGTTGGCGTGGGACATATCCCGCACCGTGCCCACAGTCAGCATGGGGACGCCCTGCGCGTTGGGGTAAACATAGTAGTGAATCTCGCCGCAGGTATAGCAGTGCGGATTGGGATCCAGCCGGTAAATCTTCATGAGATTTTCCAGGAAGCTGGCAATATCCGGGTCGGCATGGTAGGGCAGGCGGCCCTTCTCCCGGTTCACCACCAGCCAGTCCTTCTCTCCAAAGAGGAAGAGATAGGGCACGGCGGGGTCAATCCGCTCCGGCAGCACCAGCTCATGCTCCGGATCCACGATGGCAGACCAGGGAGAGACTGCCGCGAAAAGCTCCGGAGCCTTTTGGGCCAGGGCGGAGGTCATCATGCCGCCGCTGGACTGGCCGCAGGCATAGATCCGGGTGGGATCAATGGCGTAGCGGCTCCGCACGTCGGCAATCGCCTTCAGCACAAAGCCCACGTCGTCCAGGTCCTCTCCCTTGTAGCTGCCGTTCCAGAGGAGGATGTTCCGCAGGCCGCCGGGCCGCTGCTGATACACGGCGGCTTCGGGGAAGATCACGATGAAGCCCCGCTCCTCCGCCACACGGCTCATGGCGGACAGGTCCACAAAGGTGTCGGCGCTGCCGCCCCGGCCATGCATGTTCACCACCAGAGGCGCCGCTTCTCCGCTGCTGCGGACCGCGGCAGGCACGTACTCATACCAGATCCGGGTGAAGCCCTTGTGGACCAGGCTGCGCTGCTCCATGCCGTATTCCCTGGGTCCAATGCGGCGGCGGAGGAACTTGCCGCCGAAGCCCCGATGGCGGCAGGCGCTGTTGAGGAAGTCCCAAACCGCCGCCAGCAGCCCCTCGTCCGGCGCGCCGGCAAACCCGTTGGTGATCCGCACCTGGGCGCACTGCTCCTCGTTGAGCTGGGAGGTCCTTGCCAGCTGTTGGGGGAAATAGATCTCGTCCGCCAGGCCGTTGGAGAAGGGCTCCGGGTCCACGGCGTTCTGCTGCTTCCAGTACTCCGCCACGGCGGCGTTGGCGCCGGTGTTGGCGCTCCATCCCATCCAGACGGGGACCGGGGCCTTGGCGGCGTTGACGGTGAGCTCCGTTTTGCCGGTCTCCACAGCACCAAAGCTGGCCTCAAAGCCGGATTTCACCGCCTCCGGCAGGTCGCCGAAGGTGGCCAGGCCGGAATACTCGCTGCTCATTTTCATAACCGCCTGCTGGGCCACGGCGGCGCCGTCCCCCAGGCCCAGAGCATAGGCGTTGTCGGGGATCAGCACGTAGTGCTTCCGGGACATGATCTCCAAAAAGACCTTGTTCATATAATCCGCGTCGCCGCCCTCCGGGTCCCAGCCCCCGTCTTCGGGGGCCAGGACGTGGAGGGAGATTTCCCGCTCTTGGGCAAAGCGGAGCCAGAAGCCGTTCTCCAGCTGCTCCTCCACCGGGACCCGGCTGTCGGGCGCCAGAATGAGGGAGGGGCGGGCGGAGTGAAGGCCGGGACAGAGCCAGGTCAGAAAGCGGCGGTTCTTCCCGTTGAGGTTGACGGTTTCTTCATACAGGCCCTGGGTCAGACATTTCCGCAGATCGCTGCGGTCAATTTCCAGGGCAGACATATCCTGAGGGAATTGCTTGATTTCCAACATGGTTTGGTCCTCCTTCGGCAAAAATACAGCAACAGGCTCAGTACATGGGGAAAACGGTCATGATCCAGCCCACAGCCACGATACACAGCAGGATAGCGGGGATGATGGATTGCTTCAGCAGGGAAGGAATGTTGTATCCGCCGCTGGCCATGCACATGGGGATGGCGGGGGTGGCCATGGGGGTGGCGAAGGAGCTGAGGCAGGCGGCCTGGACCAGCAGGATGATGCCCACGGGGTTGGCGTTCATGGCCTTGCAGGCCAGAATGGCGATGGGAATGAAGATGATCATGACGGTCCGGTTCATCATCACCTGGGTCAGCAGGAAGGGAACGATGAAGAAAATGAGGCCGATGATGTAGGGGTTGTTGATCTTGTTGGCAACGTTGGCCAGGATCTGGCCAACAGCCTCGCCGGCGCCGGTCTCGGTCAGAGCGCCGCCCATGGCAAGCGCACCCACGAACAGGAAGGCCATGGGCCAGTTGATGGCGCCGATGGCTTCCTTTTCAGACAGAACACCGAAGAGGATCATGGCCAGCGCGCCGGAGATACAGATCACCCACACTTCCACGCCCAGCTGCCGCTGGAACAGAAGGGCCAGGGTGGTGAGGATGAAGATGATATAGCCAGCCCGCTCCTGGAAGGGCTTCAGGGGCGCCTTGTCCTCCTTGCGGGCCCGCATGGTGCCCACCTCCACAGGAGGTTCGGAGGGTGCGAACTTGGTAGCGAAGAAGATGCAGTAGACAACCATGATGATGAGCATGGGCAGCCGGGCCTTCATGGCGTCGGTAAGGCCCACGGCGAAGACAGTGTAGTCATTGGCCTCCAAATAGCCGTTCATCTCGGCGAAGACCGTGGCGCCGCTGCCAAGAGGAAGGGTGGAGATGGTGGCAATGCAGACCATTGCCAGGGGGAAGAGCACCTTGGAGGGCTTGATGTTCAGCTCCTCGCAGGAAGCAATCAGCATGGGGGCCATGATGCCGTAGACGATGACGGAGCTCTGGATGAACTGGGCCAGGACAGCAGCCACCACGATGTAGCCCAGCATGACCTTGGTCAGGGAGCCCTTGGCGATCTTGTTGACACTGGTGGCGCACTTTTTGACGAACTGGGTGCGGTTGAAGCCTGCGGCCACCACGAACATGGAGAGCATCATAATGCCGTTGGCGTTGCCGAAGTATCCGGCGGCGGTGGCGGGCTTCAGACAGCCGGTAAGAACGAAGGCCACCATGCTGAGCATAGCGGTGAGGCCCATAGGGATCTTGCCGATGATGTAGCTGATCATCGTCAAGGCGCAAATGATGAGGCAAATGGTAAGCGGTGTCATTTCTGTATCTCCTTTTTGATCATTTTTCCAACTATTTCAATTGGTATCTTTACAATATCATGAAAATGGTATATAATCAATTTCATGGATATTATAGTAACATAAATATATTTTATAGGTGAGGCAGAAATGGAACAGGACATGAGGTATATCCTGCAAATCTATAAGGACCGGAGCTTTTCCAAGGCGGCGGAGCATCTGTATATGACCCAGCCCGCCCTGAGCATCGCCGTCAAGCGGGTGGAGGACAGCCTGGGGGCTGAGCTGTTTGACCGCCGCCACCACCCCCTGGAGCTGACCCAGGCGGGGGAGGTCTATTTGGAAGCGGTCCGTCGGATTCACCTGGTGGAGGAGGACCTGGCCCGGCAGATCGGGGATCTGCGGGATCTGAACGCCGGATCCCTCCGCATCGGCGGCACCCACTTCATCAACACCTATCTGCTGGCAGCCCTTCTGGGACGCTATATGAAGCAATACCCCGGCATCCAGGTGGAGGTGGCGGAGACGGATTCGGTGCGGCTGGGAGAGCTGATGCAGCGGAAAGAGCTGGATCTGACTCTGAGCTGTGACCCGAAGCTGGTGGAGCGCTTTGAGCGCCGCCCTGCCTTCCTGGACCGGGTGCTGTTGGCGGTTCCAAACTCCTATTCTCTGCCGCCGGAGGCGGAGGCCGCCGCCCTCTCCGGGGAGGAGGTCATGGCAGGGCGGCACAATCAGCCGGATTGTCCCCGGGCGGCCCTGGGCTGGTTCCGGGATCTGGACTTCATCCTGCTGAGCCGGGGCAACAACCTCCGGGCCAGGGCGGAGGAGATGTTTCGCCAGGCGGACTTCACGCCCAGGGTTCGGATGGAGCTGGCCCAGCTGGTCACTGCCTACCGCTTCGCGGACAACGGCATCGGTTGTACCTTCATCAGTGACCTGCTGGTCCGCAGGCCACCCCGGGGGCTCCGCCTCTTCAAGCTGGACCTGCCCCAGACCCGGCGGCAGTTCTACGTGCTCTTTCCCAAGCGGGACTATGCACCTTTTGCTCTGCGGGCATTTCTGAAATTCGCTGACAATCAGGTCTGGGGCCTGCGGCCAGACCAGATTCCCCTGCCCCACACATCATAGAAAATAAGGAGGAACGACTATGAAAGCACATAAAAACAGTCCGTTTTTGGAAATCCTGGTACAAACAGACCCGGCTGGAACGGTGGAGCTCAGCGGCGAGCTGGGCACCGTCCGGATGATTCCCTTTTCCGGCAAGGCCTTCGGGCCTCTGTTCCAGGGCATCGTGGAGCCCTGCGGGGTGGACACCCAGATCACCAACCAAAACGACGTGCGCCACATGTCCGCCCGCTATATGCTGACGGGCACAGATCACACCGGCGCCTCTTGCCATATCTATATTGAGAACAACGGCTGGTTTACAGACGGCGCTAGGCCCAAGCCCTTCCGCACCGTCCCCAGCTTCTACACCGACTCCACGGTTTTGGCCCCCTTTCTGCACCGAACCCACTTTGTCGGTGAAGGCGCCCGGGACGAAAACGGCCTGTGGATCCGTTTCTATGAACTGTCCGGTTGAGGCGGCGCTGAGATGAAAAAACGACTGACAGCAAGCTCTGTCAGCCGTTTTTCCTTTTTGCACGTCTTTGTTTCTCCGCCTGAACCGTATTGAACGGTGAATTAAAACAGCAAGTCTATTTGCTCAGCACCTTTTGCAGTGCGTCGGGATCCAGGATCTCAATGGTGGGCGGAGCGTAGGAAAGGATCCCGTCCGCCTCCAGCTTTTTCAACTCCCGGTGCAGAGAGGACCGCGAGACGTTCATGACCATTGCCCAATTGGAGACCGTCCCCGGGATCCTGACGACCGGCCTCCCGGACTGCCGGGCCTGCATCAACAGATAACAGGCGGCCTTCTGGGCGATTCCGCTGTAGGAAAGCAGCTCCAGGCGCTGCTGCAGCATATAGGCCGCGGTGGCAAGCTCCGACATCAAATGACTCATGATACGGACGTCCTTTTGCAGCAGCAGAAGGACGTCTTCTCTTCGGAACATGAGAACCGTGGAGGGCTCCAGGGCTGCGATGTCACAGGGGTATTTCTGCCCCTTGGAAAACGCGGCGGCGGCGCCGATGATCTCCCCGGGCCTGCGGACCGAAACGTTGACCTGGCTCCCGTTGGGGAAGGGCTTCTGCGCCTGGACGATGCCCTCCAGCAGAATGCCGATCCGGTCGGCCTTCTCCATCTGATGAAATATGATCTCCGCCCTGTCATAGCTCCGGATATGACGGGGGACTGCTTCCAGCGCTTCCCGCAGCTCCTTTGCCGGGATACCGGAAAACAGAACGCTTTTTTCCAGTGCTGCGTAATCCATGGGATCACTCCTCTTTGGTGGTCTGCTGTGATTATACAACAAAAAAATCGGAATTGTGTATCTGCAGATACAGATTTTTTGAGAAACGATCCGTATAATCGAGTCAGAACAAGACAGGAGGGATTGACCATGATCCGAAAAATCATCCACATTGACGAGGAAAAGTGCAAAGGCTGCGGCCTGTGCGCCGAGGCCTGCCACGAGGGGGCCATCGACATCGTAGACGGCAAGGCGAAGCTCATGCGGGAGAGCTTCTGCGACGGCTTCGGCGACTGCCTGCCGAACTGCCCCACCGGGGCCATCAGCTTTGAGGAGCGGGAGGCGCCCGCCTATGACGAGGCCGCGGTGAAGGAGAGCCAGCGGAAGAAGGCCATCGTGGAGGCCGTGCGCAGCATGCCTCACCATCCGGGCTCTGGCTGCCCCGGCTCGAAATATATGAGTCTTGCCAAGGACGAGGCTGAGGAAGCGCCCGCGCCTGCCGCTGCGAAGCCCGTCTCCCGGCTGCGCCAGTGGCCCTGCCAGATCAAGCTGGTGCCCACCCGGGCGCCCTTCTATGAGGGCGCCAAGCTCCTGATCGCCGCCGACTGCACCGCCTACGCCTACGCCAACCTGCACGAGGATTTCATGCGGGGCAAGGTCACCCTCATCGGCTGCCCCAAGCTGGACGACGTGGACTATTCCGAAAAGCTGACGGAAATCATCCGGGACAACGAGATTCAGAGCGTCACCATCCTCCGCATGGAGGTGCCCTGCTGCGGCGGGCTCCAGCGGGCCGCGGAAACCGCCCTCAAGAACAGCGGCAAATTCCTCCCCTGGCAGGTGGTGACCATCTCCCGGGACGGCAGGATTTTGGACTGAGGAGGATTGTATCATGGATTGGAAGGATCAGATCAGCTATTTCAGCTCCGAGATCGGCCCTTCCACCCTCTTTGCCGCCTACAAGACCATCAAGCGCATGGAAAAGCAGGGCAAGGCCCGCAGCGAGATCTGCCAGACGCTCAAGGAAAAGTTCGGCGAGAAGAATCCGGACGTGAAGGTGCAAGTACGCATTGATATAATCCAATGCCAACGACATGGCGGACAACGCCTCTTTGCTGGAAAAGGCCGGTGTCAGTCTCCTCAATGACGAAACCGCAATCATTCTGCTGGCGCAGGAAGAATATGAAACGCCCTGCCTGCAAAGCTTAACCGTTTTTTGAAGTGTCTATTACCAGATTTGATGCTGCTGAGGTTGCTGCAGAAGTCGAGTATGCACGCGAACTTGAGAAGCAGATGGCAAAAGAAGCGCGGGAGAAGATGCGGGAAGAAAGGT